>JAUVKN010000157.1 GCA_030596245.1 Bacteroidia bacterium
TTAAGTCGGAAAATGAAATCGAAAATCTCCACCGGTTTAACGAAAAAATGCCACTCAGGAAACCCGTATCAAATCAGCAATACAGAGGGGTGGAGTCAAAAAGTTCAATTTGGTGGTAGCGGTTTAAATCCTTGTTAAAAAGATTTAAGCTTAGTAATTAGGCTCCCAATTTCTCTATTGCTTAGGCTCCATTTCTCACCTGTTAGTCCTTCATATTCAATTTTGGTAAAATCACGTGAATTATTGATTTCTTCTGGATGAATCTGCTGATACATCAATGATGAGTTTGCATTTGATAGTTTTATTATACAAGTATATGTCGAGGCATCCTGGAAAACCATATTTGAGCCAAAATGAAGAATGGATTCCAACGCGTTATTTTCCACGAGGTACTCTCTAATTCCACTACCGAAATCACTTACTAAAAACTTATGGGGAAGGATAAAAGAAACCACACCACTCCTATTGGTTAGGGATAAGGAGTTCTCTATAAAGAGAACATATATATCAAATCTACCTGTTGCAGATTTGTAACTATTCTCATAATATTTAGATTCAATCTCAAAATTCTCTCTCAATCCTTGAACCCGAAGGTATGGAGGATTACCAATTACAACATCAAATCCACCCTTTTTAAAGATTTCCGGAAATTCACTTTGCCAGTTAAAGGCTTTCTCCCTTGTAACTTCTACATCATCAATCAGGGAGTTACCACATTTAATATTGTTACTTAATGTATTTAGTTTTCTTCCCTTTTGGGCAGTCCTAAGCCACAATGAAAGTTTAGCGATTTCTACAGATTCTTCATTTAAATCAACTCCAAAAATGTTCTTCTCAAGAATATCAGTTGAAATATCAGAGAAGACAATCTCTCCTCCAAGTAATTGCGTACGTAACTCATCAATCTTCCTATGCTCTTGAATAAGAAAATCCAGTGCCTGATTCAGAAATGCCCCTGATCCACAGGCAGGATCAAGAATAGTTAGGGAAAGTAGCCATTCTCTAAAATCTGTAAGTTTCTGATCAAGTGCCTTAACTGTATCTTTCCTGCGGTTCTTCCTGCCTTTACTATACTCTTCATCCACGATTCCAAGTTCCTGCCGTTTTTCCTCACAGAGCTTTCCAACAGTATTCTCGACAATATATTTTGTGATATACTTTGGAGTGTAGAAGATGCCATCCTTCTTCCTCTTAGTCTTTGCTTTATCAACCTCTTCCCCTCTTAGCCTGGCTTGTACATTCTCTATCTCAGATAAGGAGTGCTCGAATATATGACCAAGAATATTGACATCAACATCAGTCTCAAAGTCATACGCACTCAGCTTGATTGTATGCTCATAAAGGATGTCATCATCAATTTTGATGTTATCCAGAATATCATCTGGCAAGAACAATCCACCATTATACGGGAATATATCATATTTCTTGCCTTTATACCCTGTGTTCATGTACCCGAAATACTTCTTGAAACGATCATATAAGGGTATATACTCATCTAATTCATCCTTAAGGGTGGTCCACTGCTTTACGATCTCACTAATCGAATTTGGGGGTAAAAGGAGCCTGTCCTCGGCAAAGAATATAAACAGGAATCTGTCAAGTAGTTTCTGTGTCTTATTGAAAAGGACCAGTTCATCGAAATCAGGATTATTCTTTATGATATTCCCAAATATCTGTTCCCGGAATTTCGAGTAATCAGCATACAGTTTCTTTGTGATATTCTCCTCCTGAAGAACTGAAGACTTCTTCAAGGTAAGTGGAAGGTTATTCAACACACTATCCTTCGACAAGCAAAGCCATAGCAGACCGAACTGATCCTTTCTCAGGTTAAATAGATCAAACTCAATGTAATCAACTGCATTTTCAATGTAGAACCGGAGTTTCTCAAAATTCGAGGTAATAACATAGATGCATTTAGGCTGATGATGCTTGTATCCAAAGGCTTGTGCTTCGACCTTGTCGAGGTCACCAGTATCAGTGGACTTCAACTCAATTATGGCTACAGCATCCTCGCCACTCAGAATAGCACCATCCGCTTTCTTACTGTCATCTACATTCTTGAACTCCGTTGTTAGGTTGAACTGTGGTTTTGGATTTATGGTGTAATCAAGAATATTCACAAATAACTCACGGAGAAATCCTTCTTGGTGTTGTTCCTCTTTTGAACGACGGGTGTTCTCCTGAATTTCAGGATTCCCGAAGTGGTCCTGGAATAGGGAATATTTAGCATCTATCAAGGAAGAGTCCAGTTCATTCAGGTGTTTCTTCTCGACTGATTTTTGGAATAGACTCATAGCTATAGACTTGTAGGATGATCTTGCTTTAAAGCTATAGAAAATGGATTAAACTGAATCCTTTTAAGATTATTAATCGTAAAATCTATTCTTGTATCAGATAAAAATATCACTAAAATGAAATACTACTATCATCTTACGGATATAAAAAATGTGAAATCCATCCTTAATGATGGTCTAAAAGCAGGGCATGGAGCCATTTTCCTACTAGATTCAACAGACCTAAATCTTATAAGAAATGTTGCTATGTATCAAGTGGGTTTGTACGATGTAGCATTGCTGAAAATCGGAAGGAAGGGCATAAAGGCAAAGATTAAGCAAGATAATGTAGCTGAATTTATGGCAGGAAGGCAATTTTATGTAGAACAAGAAATTATTTCCTCAGGATTTATCGAGTTTATTAAGGAATATCACTTCACTGATAGAGATGCGGCAGAATTGCAACTAGCTAAATATAAAGTTCTTGGAATGGACTACACTTTGAAGGATGTTATCGAAGAAATGAAATATATCGAAGAACTCAGTAAAAAGAAATAGTTTGAAAAATCCTATTTGTTTCACCTGCTTGAAAAACAAAAGGAGCCAGACATCGTCTAACTCCTTTCGACCAACACCCATACAACGCCTATTTCTTTTTGGATTTCTTCTTTGACTTCTTTTTAGACATCTTGTGAGCCAACTGGTCCATCTCCCTTGCAATGGTCTTATCAAGGATTCGGGCATACTGTCTTGTGATCCTCATATCGGAATGTCCCAACATTTTGGAAACGCTTTCCATTGAAACATTGTTGGCAAGAGTCACAGTTGTTGCAAATGTATGCCGTGCACAATGGGTAGTAAGGTTCTTCTTGATACCACACAGGTCAGCAACCTCCTTGAGATATGCGTTCATCTTTTGATTTGATAGGACAGGAAGAATCACCCCTTTTCGCTCACAGACAAGATTATTCTTATACCGCTCGATGATCTCCAATGGAAAAGGAAGAAGTGGTATATGAGCAGGTTTTCCGGTCTTACTGCGCCGTATTTTGATCCATCTTGTCCCATCCGGACCATACTCAATATGATCAGGTGTTAAAGCATGAGCATCGACGTAAGCTACTCCCGTATAACAACAAAATAGGAATATATCCCTGACCTGAGCAATACGCTCGATGTCAATCTGCTTTGAGTGTATAGCGTTTATTTCTTCCTGATTAAGAAATGGTTTATCGACTTCCTCAATTTTGAGATTTAGATTCTTCAATGGATTTGTCTGAATCCATTCATTTCTTATGGCGTGTCGAATAATCTTGGCGAAATTCCGGACATATTTTACCGTTGTGTTATTATTGCACTCTCGATCCACCCTGAAGTAAGTTTCATATTTATCTACAAAATCAGGATCAATATCTTTTAGGTAGTAATCGACCATTCCATATTTCTCATTGATAAACCGATCAAGATGTCTCCTTGAAGTTCTATGGCGTTTATATGTTAAGGGTGCTACTCCTTTCCCTACCAATAATTTTAGCTTCTCATTATGGTCATCATACACCTTTAGGATGGTCCGCTCTTCATCATTGTCCTTGCCAATATAAGCGTTCTTTAGGGTCTTAGCAGTGATAACTCTGTTTTTACTAATCATCTCCTCTTGTCTGAGATACACCTGATTTCGTTGTTGCTCAAGGAACCTGTTCAGATTCTTCCCATTCTCAGCAGAAGGATTCGCATATCCCTTTGCTTTGTTCCATTGTTCAGGTTTAATACTCCTGTTAATAGAGGCTTCTGCTCTTATACCATCAATGGTAATTCTCATGTAAATGGGAGCTTCTCCCCTCTTGTTCAACTTCGATCTCTTCAAGTAGAATAAGATCGAATAACTTCTTCTTCTGTTCATAAGTAATAGAATTAAATTAAACATGGTGTAAAGGTACTATCACGCTTAATACCAATACTTTGCATAAGATGCCCTTTCCTTGCATAAGAAGTGAGTAGGTGGAGATTTTGCCTTGTACTAATGTCCACCGATTAGGTGACCTGCTTATTGCAATTAGGTGGACTTTATTGCAAAGTAGCAGGAAAAGAAAAATCCTGTAAACGCATGGTTCGCAGGATTTTGCATTAGTTTGCAGACTTTAAAAGTGGAGCTGCGGGGGGTCGAACCCCGGTCCAAACGAGAAACCCATATGCTTTCTACATGCTTAGTCAATCTTTGGTTTTCGTGAACGGGCCTACGATAGACTACAAGCCAGAACCTTAGTCACCTTTGTTTCGCCGCCGGACCGGGACCTTCCGATGGCTATCCCTGCTTTGCTTGTGCCCCGTATACTACTGCCAACCAGGAGGAAACAGCAGCGGAACATCTCGTCCTCAGTCTCTAAGACCGGGATTAGGCTAATCTTACTAAGTAAAATTAAGCTGCGAGAGCATAATTATTATCGCCAATTATAAGTGTGAAACCTGGGATTAACGAGCCAAATTCCCACGCTCGGCATGCTTACACACCAGTTTGACCCGCTGTCAAATCCATTTCAGCCCCTGGTATAGCCTACAAAGCTACAAAATTTAGACCAATCCAAACTTTTTGTAACTTATCGCGCTTAACCAATCCGGAATTATCATGAGAACGATCTCACTTGTCATTCTTTCAGCTCTTGTGCTTGCTGCCTGTACCCTCCAGGAATCCTTTAACTTTTCCGGCGATCTGCAGATCGGCACCATTGTCGAGGGTGAGCTTGCAACAGAGACTCCCGATAGTTTCAGGTTGGAGCTGGATGCAGAAACATATATCTATGGAGTTGTTGATCAACTATCCGTTGATGTGGTGGTAACTATATATGATTCAGCTGATAATGTGATCGGTAAATTTGATGGTCCGGGTGTAGGGCCAGAGGCCTTCTCTGTTGAGGTACATGAAGAGGGCAGCTACCTGCTTGAAGTGGCTCCTTTTGAAGAGGAAAGTGGTGAATATACCATACAGTTGAAGGTGGTTGAACCCATAGCGACCGATCCGGAAAAGAGGGTCGATCAACTATTTACACCCTTCACAGGTGATGATGTGCCGGGTGGGGTGATTGGAGTGATGAAAGATGGTAAACTCATCTATTCAAAAGCTTATGGGATGGCCAACCTTACCCATGGAATTCCATATGCAACCAGTACGCTCACCAACATCGGTTCAGTATCCAAACAATTTACTGCATTCGCCATCCTTTTGCTTGAACAGCAGGGTAAGATTTCTCTGGAAGATGATGTAAGGAAACATATCCCGGAACTTCCCGAGTTTGATGAGGTGATTACCATCAGGAACCTGATGAACCATACCAACGGACTTCGTGAAGTATACAACCTGATACCCATGACAGGTTGGAAAGGTCAGGACGGTTTAAGAAGAGAAGAGATCATTGAAATATTGAAACGCCAGGAGAAATTACAGGCATCTCCGGGAGAGGAGTATAACTACAATAACTCGGCATTTATTATGCTGGCGGAAATAGTGGAGCGGATCAGTGATCAGGACTTTCCCGATTGGATGGCCGAAAACGTATTTGGACCGCTGGGAATGGAATCAACGGTAGTAAGGGCAAATCCGTCGACCATTGTCCCAAATTCCTCTCAGGGATATGTGATAGAGGCTTCCGGATTTAAAGAAGCCGGTGATCTTGATGCTTCCTATGGTGCCGGTGGGATCTACACCACAGTGGAAGACATTAACAAATGGCTGAACAACTTCCATGAACCAATCCTGGGCGGTGAGGAATTGATTATCAGATTGACAACTCCGGATACATTGAACAATGGTGATACCATGACCTATGCACTGGGAATTGGTGTGGGAGAGTACAAAGGATTGAAAAGGTACGAACATGGTGGCGCAGATATCGCGCATCGTGCCCTGCTCACATATTTTCCGGAGATTAATGCCGGTGTGGTAACCATGAGCAATCATGCAAACTTCCCCACAGGTCAAATTTCTTACGGAGCCATCAAAGCCTATTTCAGTGACGAGCTGGAGTCCGAAGAAGAGGGCACAGAAGATAATAAGGATACAGACTCAACCGAGGTAATTGTTCCGGAGAAACTGTTAGAATCTTATGCTGGTAAATATAAGATAACGGCCGTAGGGGTAGTACTGGAATATAAGCTGAAGGAGGGTGTATTGATCTCTTCCATAGAAGGACAGCCCGATGTGGAAATGATCCCAAAATCCAATTCAATTTTTGCATACAAGGGTGTTGAAGCAAAAGTGGAGTTTAAGACGGATAAGGATGGTAATGTTACCCATGCAATTCATTCCCAGGGAGGAGCTGACTATACGCTCGATCCTTTAGCCCCTTATGATCCCACACCTGAACAGTTAAAAGCCTTCGAGGGAAAATACCTGAGCAAAGAGCTGGAAACCTTTTATACCCTTGAGGTCAGGGACACCCTCCTGATGGTCCTGATCAGGAATACAAAGGAGATCAAACTATCTCCCCTGGATGAGGATTCGTTCAAAGGAGATATATATTTCATCTCAGAAATTAATTTCTTAAGGGATGAAAGTGGATGGGTAAATGCCTTTACCGTTTCAAATGGACGAACAAAGGGAATCCTTTTCGAACGGAATTGATGAAGGAGTCTGGGAAAACCAATTCATAAAAAAACCACGAAGAGTACACCTGTATGTGCTCCCCGTGGTTCGCTCAATGATCTGAATTCTATTCTGATACAATCACTTCATTCTCATCATTATCCCCTTCACACTTGCCATTTATCTTCTCTTCAAACTTCTTCTTCCACTTATCTCTGAATTTATTAGGGTAATCATGACTGATACAGGAATGATCGCTGTGAGGCCCCTTACCAACTCCTGAGAAGAGGATCTTGGACAACAGCAACAGTCCCAACGTTTGCCAGTAAGTAACCACCGGTCCATTGAATAATTCAGGAACCAGCCAGTTCCATAACCACATTACTACGAAGGTAAAGGCAATCAATGCCACCGCTCCGAAGAATGCAAATTTTCCGAAATAAAAGAATCTTCTTGTTTTCATATCTATTTGTTTATTATTTGTTTGTATAAATCCTTCAATTGTTCTCTAAGGTATATTACCGCATACCTCTTTCTTGATAACAGAGTATTGATCCCTTCACCGGTAATCTCAGAGATCTCTTTAAAGCTCATATCCTCAAATTCGTTCATAATAAAGACATCCCGCTGTGCTTCCGGGAGCCGTTCCAGGCAATCTTCAATGGTCTCCCAGATCACACCACGCATATATTCATCTTCGGGATCCCGGGTAAGTGACGGCAGAATATCTTCCAGCATCAGGGGACCATCCTCTGCATTCTGACCGGAGATCATTTTATCTGATAAAAGATCTGGTTTGCTCTTCCTGAAATAATCTGTGATGCGGTTACGGGCCACCGTAAAAAGCCAGGAGGTCATCTTATTCAGGGAACGAATATCTTCAAAACCGACTGTCAGCTGGTAAAGCACATCCTGCAGGATATCCCTTGCATCCTCCTCATTCCTTACCTGGCCCCTGATAAAGCTGAAAAGTCTCCCTTGCTCCTCCTTCACCAATTCATCCAGGTATGTTTTTTCTGCTGCGGTCATTGTGTTTTAAATCCTCTTTCAGTATTGTAGACGAATGAGGGAAAGAAATATTTTAAACAAAAAAGCGCAGGAAGATAATTCAACCTGCGCTCTATAGATCTTTTTGACTTTCCTACTTTCTGACTCGTACAGGGTAGGGTGGCCGTACTGGCTCCTTTGGAGGATTCTTCTCCAACTGTTCCATAATTACTTCGATGGCTTTCTCCAGTTGCGGATCCCGGCCTTTAATGATCTCCGAAGGGGTCTGTTCCACTTCAATGTCAGGTGGTATACCCACATTTTCGACCACGAAGCCATCTTCGGTCCAGATAGCCACATTGGGGGCTGTCACATAACCTCCATCCAGCAGCTCGGGGAAACCCAGGGTGCCCACCAGTCCTCCCCAGGTGGTCTTCCCCACCAGGGTTCCCACATTGAATTTCCGGAACATCCATGGCAACATATCCCCGCCGGAACCAGCAGTTTCATCAATGATCATCACCTTCGGACCCTGTATGGATGCACTGGGCGATTTGAGATCATTGGTATAGCGCATGTTCCAGTGCGCCTGGTATGGCCTTTGGAGGATATCGATGTAGTAGTCCGCCAGCGCCCCTCCTCCGTTAAATCGTTCATCCACAATGATCGCTTTCTTATTGGCCTGGGGAAAGAAATAACGTTTAAAGTACATATGACCCAATCCGGCCGTGTTGGGCACATAGACATAGGCTACCTGACCGTTTGTAGCTTCGTGTACCTTTTTCAGGTTCCCCTCCACCCAGTCACGGTTCCTCAAAGAGTATTCACTTCGAACCGGAACCACCTGGATCTCTCTGGATCCACTGCCATCGGCATTGGGCCCTACAGTCAGCTCCACAATCTTACCAGCCCTGTTTTCAAAGGGCTCATATAGATTTACCGCTGTGGTCAGATCCACACCATTCACAGCCAGCAGATACTCCCCCGCTTTCACATTTAATCCCGGTTCGGTCAGTGGGGAACGGAGTTGCGGATTCCAGTTCAAACCTTCAAACACTTTGGTGATGCGATAACGGTTGTTTTCCACTGTAAAATCTGCACCCAGCAATCCGCCACCAACCCTGTCGGGAGTTGACAATCGTTCTCCGCCACCTACCCGGTGGTGTCCCACACCCACCTCGCTGCACATCCACATGATCACACGGTTCAGATCACTGCGGGTGGCAAGATGCGGAAGGAACGGTGCATACTTCTCCTTCATGGCAGGCCAGTCAGCTCCATGCATCCCCGGATCATAAAAATAGTCGCGGTTGATTCGCCACGCCTCGTCAAAGATCTGGGGCCATTCTGCCAGAGGATCAATCTTTACTTCAATAACACCGGTATTGATGTTCCCTTTGTCCGGATCAGGTTTGGCTCCTGCATCGGTCATACCCCACTTCTGATCTTTTCGGTACAACATCTTTTTACCATCGGCAGAGAGGAAATAAAAATCCATCTCAG
>JAUVKN010000221.1 GCA_030596245.1 Bacteroidia bacterium
ACATACTTTGGCGGACAGATCTCAGGACTCATTGTAAAGAAAGAATCGAGCCTGGTCACAAATGCAGTTGTAGTTCCAAAAAGATCAAGCAATCCGTTAATATCATGCTGCACCGACCAGATATATTGCCATGCATTGGACTCTGTATAGTTGCGGTTTGGCCGTCTTCCAACCAGGAGAGGATCGAAACAACCATAGTAGGTGTGGTCGCCATTGGTAACAATTTCTGCGGGCCGGTTTCTACAGGACTTAAGCCATGAGCCGTCATGGTTTTTTGGGCGCATAAATTGGGTTCCAGGATCCCACAGGTTCAGATAATTATGTGCCCTTTGCATGAAAAGTTCGTAATCGGACTCCTTTCCCAGTTCCCTGGCCATCTGCGCAATGCACCAGTCGTTGTAGGCCAGTTCCAGCGTGTTCGGAACCGATTCAGTTACTTAGTCCACCGGAGCATAGCCCAGCTCCATGTAGTATTGCAGGCCTGATCTTCCTGCTGACTCAGGAAGGGGAGGAGGAGGGAGCTGAGTGGCCTTTTCCCGCATGGCCTCATAAATGAATTCCACATCATAATCCCTGAAGCCTTTCATATAAGCATCCACAATGATCGGAACCAGGTGATCACCCACCATTCCCTGTCCGAATACATTGCGGTGATGTTGTGCCGGAAGCCAACCATAATGTTTTGTTTTTGACACGATCGATTTAATCATGTCATTCACATGCTCAGGCTCTACTAAGGTCATCAGTGGATGCTCGGAGCGGTAGGTATCCCAGCAGAGGAACGAAGGAAAAAATTCGTAATCCTCGGCCACATGAATCTTTCCGTCCATCCCAAAATATTTCCCATCCACATCGGAAGAGATCACCTGGGCCATCAGGGAGTGGTAGAGGGCAGTATAGAACACCTGCTTTTGATCTTCGGTTCCCCCGGAAATCCCGATTTTTTGCAGTTCTCTGTTCCAGATATTTTTTGCGTCTGATCTTACACGGTCAAAGTTCCATGCGGGAATTTCGGCTTCAAGGTTGTTTCGTGCACCTTCCACACTCACATAGGACAATCCTACTTTCACTAGAATAGTTTCATTGGAGCTTGTGCGATAATTTACAAATGCCCCGATATTGCTGCCCGACTCTGCAGATTTATATGGGAAGAGGCTCGCGCTCGATTCCGGAGTCTTGTAGTTTCCATCCCAGGTCCCATAAGCTGCAAATGGTTTGCTAAACTCCGCCACAAAATAGAGTGTGGCTTCCTGGGATAGCTTATATCCTTCAATGGCATTGTTATTGACAAATTCCAGATGTGATTTACCGGATGGAGCATCACCGATGATGTGACCCAGGTCAATCAGTATATGTGAATCCTCAGATTCGGGGAAGGTATACCTGTGCATCCCTGCCCTTTTTGTAACCGTTAATTCAACCTCTATATCGTAATCATTCAGGTGAACGGAGTAGTAACCGGGTGAGGCTGTTTCATCCGCATGGTCAAACCGCGAACGGTAGCCTTCATCGGGGTTTTCCCTGGAACCGGGTGTGACCTGGAGCTTTTGACCCACAGTAGGCATGATTAAAAGATCACCTTTGGCGACCATTCCAACCCCACTGTAATGGGTATGACTAAATCCCATAATGGAGTTGTCAGCATACTGATAGCCAGAGGCATATGTCCACCCCCTGGTGTACACATCCGGACTTAGATGCACCATTCCGAAGGGTAAACCCGGACCGGGAAACATGTGTGCAAAAAAATCAGTACCGATAAATGGGTCCACATAATCAACAGGTTCCACTGATTGCTCACAGGCAGTGGTTAAGAGTCCCAGTACTGTGATGGTGATTGGTATGAGCCTAAGTTTATTAATATTCATCTTGATGTTGTGTTTAAGGTTATCTATTTAGCCGTAAAATCATTTCACTTTAGGGAATGGGGGATCAATTTGACATGAACGATTCATCTATCATTGAAGGTGGTGCTGCCCCGGTAGATGCGCCCCACTCTTTATTGGGGTAGGGGCCCATCTCCAGTTCAAGGGTGCTGCCATTCAGGATCTCCTCATGGGTGAACCATGGGCGATCCAGAGTTTCACCGTTCAGGCGTGCCGACTGGATGTATTTATTCACCTTTGAGCATCCATTTGCCACAACTGTAAAGGTATTACCATTGTCGAGCTTTATTGAGACTTCTTCAAAAACGGGACTGCCGATATTGTAAACAGGCAGTCCGGGAGTGACCGGGTAAAAACCCATTGAAGAAAAAACCACAAAAGCAGTCATTCCACCCCCATCCTCATCCCCGGGAATTCCGAAGATATTGTCCTGGAACCAGGTATCCAGTAAAAAACGAATGCGTTTCTGGGTTTTCCAGGGTTCTCCTGCATAATTGTACAGATAGGGTATGTGGAAGCTCGGTTCATTTCCCATGGAGAACTGGCCCACCAATCCGGTGGCATCTGCAAATTTTGCCCAGAACTGGTATTTTGTCCGTCCAAGATCCTCCCGGAACAGTTGATCGAGGTTGGCTGTGAAATCTTCCCGTCCGCCCATTAGTTTTATTAAGCCGTGAATATCATGCTGGGCCTGCCAGGCGTATGTATAGCCGTTATTTTCATCGTAATAGTCACGCCCCCCCGGACCTCCGTCGAATTTCGGATCAATATCAATCCATTCCCCTTTGGCATTTTTTGGCCACATCAGTTTCTTGTCAGCACGGTATAAATGGCGATAGTTTGTAGCCTCGGCAATGAAGTAATCATAATCGTCGGTTTTCCCCATTTCTTTGGCCATTTCAGCAAGGGCCCAGTCATCGTAACTGTGGGCCAGGGTGATGGCCACACTCTGCCGTTTCTCAAAACCATGAACCTCCTCAACTGTCTCCTGTTCGCCCGGCTCAAGTGCAGGATAAAATCCGTTTTCGCGGTAGAAATTATCAAGTGCTGTTTTCGGTCCATTGCGCCAGGGAAGCATAGTAGCATCTGTAGCATTTTTCTTCATTCCCTCATACGCTTGTTCAATATTATAATCCCGGATACCTTTTCTCCAGGCATCAAGGAAAACGATGGTAGAGTGGAAACCGTGCATGGCCGGATCATCTTTGTAAAGCAGGGGAAATTGGGGCATCCAGCCATATTGTTCATACATGTCCACATAGGATTGCAGCATATCTGCCTCTTCCCGGGGATCAAGCAGCATGCGCAGTGGGTGTTGGGCAAGATAAGTATCCCATACCCAGTCGTCCACATAGAAATCACGATCGCTTTCATGCACCTGATGGTCATAAGCACTGTAATACCTGCCATCTTCATTAATATTCACCATGCGTTCGTAGCAACGATACAGGGATGTGTAGAAAGTCCGGCGCTGGGCATCGGTGCCGCCTTTTACCTGGATGGCACCGAGTTTGTCCGACCATGCCTTTTCCCCCCGATCTTTCAGGGCATCAAAATCCCAACCTGGAATCTCTTTCTCAAGGTTTGCTTTGGCCTGCTCAATATCGATAAAAGAGATCCCATATTTAAATTCGATGGGTTGATCTCCCTCTAAAGGGAATTCAAATAATACAACGGGTTCTGACTTGCTTGTTTTTCTCCTGGTATTCACCCGGGTCTGCTGATTCAGTGTTCCATTCCCTGAGATATTGAATTTGCCGTACACATAGGCCTTCATACCCATAAAATTCTCTACTCCTGAAATGGTATTCCCTGAAATGATATGCCATTCACCAGCCTGATTGATCTGGAGCTTCACCAGTTTGATACTTTTTTCTGGGAAGGTGAATTTATAATACCCGCTACTGTTGCCTGGTGTGAATTCCGTTTGGATATCAGAATCAACAAAGTAAGTGGAGTAATAATGGGGGCGTACTGTTTCAAGGTCGTGGTCATACATTTGGCGATCCTTCCAGATTTCATCATCTACAAGGCATGCATAGGGCATGATGCCAAAAAGTTCTCCTTTCCGGTGTGAGATGATAGTAAGGGGAAAAAAGCTGATCTGGTCATCCAGATAATCAGTTCGGAAAGGATGCATCCGGACCATCTGGTTTGGAAGCTGAACATTGGGCCGGGTGGGGTGGAGCAAGTGTCCCATCCCGCCTATGTGTGGATCCACATAGGAGAGATTCGATCTGGTTTCGGGTTGGGTCGTACAACCGGCCATCAGGAAGGCTGTAATTAATCCTGAAATTAGCGTTTTACTGAATTGTGTTTGCATGGTTCCAACAGTCAATATTGTTAATTATTTCATTCACTTTTTTGTCGATCACTGATTAATTGTCCCATTCAGCTATCTTAATCTCCTTCCATACTACGGCACTTCTGCCCGCCACATCAGCAGTAGAAATCCGCAGACGGTAATCACCCGGCCGGTCAATTTTAAAATTGATTTCGATGATGGCAGAATTGGTGTTTTCTGAAACAAATACATTCCATCTGTTGTTCCAGAAATCTGTATAATCCTCTTCTTCGGGGCCATACAACTCCCAGAGTACATACGAGTTTTTGTAAATACCCTCCTTATCTGCGCCCTGGGTGTAATAAACCGGGGCATATCCCTCGGTAACAGTTGCACGAGCCTTTATTGTACCCGATGTGTTTCCATGGACTGTTTTCAGCTCAACCGCAAGTTGAGGCGATTCACCTTCCGGACGTTCAGGTGTCCGGGCAGAATTCAAAGTTTTACGCTTGCCATTTTTTGCGATTTCAACTTTGCCGTCCTCTCTGATCATTACGACCTCACGGTAATCATTTAACTCCAGGTTGCCCATATTCCAGAAAATATCATATTCGATACCATGACGGATACAACGTTCAATTTCTATATAGAAGTTATTCATTACCTCTCTGTATTTAACACCATGGTTATTGGTACGCTCCATATTCAGCTCCGGAAGCCCGCTAAAATTTCCAATCCCCATTTTAACATGCCCCAGGTTATAACCCGGTGGAATTAGGATGGCCACTTCGGCTGCATTTTTTAGTTTTATCAAATCCCGTTTCGGGAAATTTTTCGCATGTTCCCTTAAATTCTTAGAGAGGGATAGATATTCATTGTAAGGCACGGCAGCCAGTTGATAGGAATCCCAGTAAAAGAAATGTGTTGCTCCCTGATCGTAGGCATGGGTCAATAGCCAATAGGCATCAGAACGGACCACCTGGCCATAAATACTTATTCCCCAGTCCTTACCCGTTACACGTGATGCGCCTCGTAAAAAACCTTTGATTATTCCAATCAGGTTTTTCGGGTCATCCACCGGGATCTGACAATCAAAACACATATTCAGTTCAGGCAGAACCCTTTTGGCGCCAAACCTTCCCGGTGGTTCAAAAACCATTGCTGAGGGAGTGGATGCATCACCTTCTGATAACTGATAAATGGCAGAACCTGGCATGGTTTCCCATGAATAGATATTCTGTTGCAGGAAATCCATATCACCGATATCAACGTCTTTCCTTTTAGCTAATCCTTTAAGCAGTTGTGTGGGTCCTTCATCATACTTCTTTTGATGATATACTTTTTTAAACTCCTCAAGGAATTTCTGCGGTGTTATGGTTTTACGCAATGTTGGATCTTCTTGGAACCCCGGTTTGATTACATGATCTCTTGTACCCACCATTGGTTCATCAAAGAATATGACCGGTCCAATGTAATTACTCTGATAGAGACACTGGGGATAAGAAACAGCCTCTCCGCCAATTCCCCAATAATAGACGTTTTCCTCCTCAATCCATTTAACCTGTTTGTGGTTCACACGAAAGACATTTATTCCGTGTTCGATCATTTCCGAATAGTTTTCCTTTGTCAGTTCAACATATTCATAGTCGGATTCATTATACCTTCTTGTCTCATCTTTTACTTTAGAATTGTGCGGAACTCCTATCAGTAAATCTGGTGTCAGACTGATGGTAGTGGTCTCTTCCGGAGTGGAAGGAATATTTGACTGTTCGTGGCTATCAAGTTCATATTCGTGCCCTAAATATTTCACTCTCCTTTCCACTGTTTTAATGGGATCATTCCCATTCTCTGATCTGGGCAAAAGGTATTTCCATGCCCCGGTATTGGGGAGCACTGAGTTCCAGGAATTTTGATTAGTAAACTCAATAGGGTTGGAATCAATTCCTGATAGAATATATCGTGAAATATTCTGTTGTGCGATTTTCACCGATCCTGAAGGATAGCCAGAAGTGAGCATCCAAAGAGTAAATGTCTGCCTGTTCTCTTTTACAGCATTCAATTGAGGCCATTGGTACCGGATTCCATTTTTCTTTTCAACAGCGCCAAGGGTTAATTCAAGTTCCCTGACAACCGATTTTGGTAGTTCATTCACTTTTGAACTATAGGTTAACTTCAGTCCGGGTTTCCCTAGTGGATATTCTTGATCAGAGCCAGCAGTGATCCCATCTTTAACCTTTTCATAGGGGGCATCCGATTTTTTGTGGCTGCTGTGTAAAGGTTCAATACCCACAGAGGCTGCCACTTCAAGCATCTCTGATAACCGGTCTGTTAAGATGAAATCAACCCCGCTATTAAACAGGGCTTTTACCTCTTCCTCAGCATCCGTACAACAATAGTTGATTCGAATGTGATCCTGTTTCAGTGATGCAATCTCCGCGTCTAATTGCTCACCTGTCCTGTTCCTGAGTAGCTGGATAAACTGACTTTCCTGCCGGATTGTCTCCGTGATATACCCATCCCGATCATCCTGCCTTTCCATATTGCAGATCATGAGTTCCTGGTTTATCTCTTTTGCACCCCGGGCCGCCTCTGATCCGCAGGCAAGAAATGCCTGGTGCGCCCTTTTTTCATCCGTGATAACCCTGGCAACTTTTTCCCCTAATTTTGCGCCTCCTTTGATGTGGACATTCAGCCAGATATTATCAGGCATTACGGCAAGTGCCTCTTTGAAGGTGGGTATTGTTTCACCCCTGAATTTTTCAGATTTCCAGCTTCCGGCATCAAGTTGCCTTACTTCTTCTAAGGTTAATTCAGAAATTTCTCCCTTTCCGTTTGTTGTCCTCTCCACCGTCTCGTCATGAAGAATAACCAGATGACCATCTTTTGTCATGCGCACATCAAACTCAATCATATGTGCACCAAGACGTGCTGCTTCCCGAAAAGCAGCAAGGGTATTTTCGGGATGGGTGTCCATGGCTCCGCGATGGGCGCAAATACCTCGATCCGGCATTGCTCCGGATGATCTCTTGCATGCAGGACATCCCATTAAAAGCGGAACAATCAATATCAAAAACAGGGCTCTGTTCATGTGT
>JAUVKN010000258.1 GCA_030596245.1 Bacteroidia bacterium
AGACATTGGGAAAGGAAGATGCCAAGCTGATCCTGAGGAACATGGCAGAGGGAGTATACAATGATTCGGAGATAGCTGCATTTATTTCGGTCTATTTGATGCGAAGCATTACAGTGGAGGAGTTGTCGGGGTTCCGTGATGCCCTGCTGGAACTTTGCACGCCGGTAGATCTATCTGAATTCAACACCATCGACGTATGTGGTACCGGGGGTGATGAAAAAAACACCTTTAATATTTCAACCCTTACCTCCTTTGTGGTTGCCGGGGCAGGGGAAAAGGTGGCCAAGCATGGGAACTACAGTGTATCGTCAGCCTGTGGCTCATCCAACGTACTGGAATATTACGGGTATTCCTTTTCCAGCGATAATGAGAGGTTAAAGAGGGAGATGGACCGCTATAACATCTGTTTCCTGCACGCCCCGCTCTTCAACCCGGCCATGAAAAATGTGGCACCGGTAAGGCGGAGCCTCCGGATCAAAACTTTTTTCAATATGTTAGGACCCATGGTGAATCCGGCTTCCCCGAAGAATCAGCTGGTTGGCGTTTTCAGCCTTGATGTGGCCAGACTCTACAGCTATTTATACCAGGAATCGGAAAAACAGTATTGCATCATACACTCACTGGACGGGTATGATGAGATCTCTTTAACGGGTCGATTTAAGGCGCTGACCCGGCAGACTGAACGTACCTTTGTACCTGCTGATCTGGGACTCACACAGGTGACACCCTCCGATATCTATGGCGGTTCCTCTGTGGAAGAGGCTGCAACTGTTTTCCTGAAGATCCTGGAAGGAAAAGGAAGCCATGCACAGAACGATGTGGTATTGGCCAATGCTGCATTTGCCTTGTACTGTATGGATGAATCCAGGGGCATCGAAATTTGCCTGGAACGGGCCAGAGACTCCCTGAAATCGGGTTCAGCTTTAAGCACATTTAAAAATCTGGTAGAAAGCAATTAGTATGAATTTTCTGGATGCCATAGTTGAGCACAAAAGGATGGAAGTGCTGAAGCGAAAGCAGAAGCGGCCCTTATCCAACCTGAACACTTTCCCATTCTATGGGAGGAAAACCAATGTTATTGATTCTGAGGGATTGACCGAAAGACCTGGGATCATTGCAGAATTCAAGCGAAAGTCACCCTCCAGGGGTCCGATCAACCTGGAAGCAGATCCCGTTGAAGTGGCCGGGGCATACCGTGATGCTGGAGTATCTGCCATGAGTATTCTTACTGATCGTAATTTTTTCGGGGGATCCTTCTCGGACCTGAGGCATGTAAGAGAGTCTTTTTCTGACCTGGTCCTTTTGAGAAAGGATTTTATCATAGACCCCTACCAGTTGCACGAGGCGAGTGCATATGGGGCAGATATGGTATTGCTGATTGCTGCCATCCTGGATAAGCATGAGGTGGCAGATCTTGCGCTTGAGGCCAGCTCCCTGGGACTACATGTACTGTTTGAAGTTCATGGGGCAGATGAATTGGACAAATACAATGACTCCATCGGTTATGTCGGGGTAAACAACCGTGACCTGAAAACCTTCCAGGTTGATACTGACAGGAGCGTGGAGCTGATCGGGCAAATGCCCGGAGGGGTTGTTACGGTGTCCGAAAGTGGCATTAACAGCAAAGATGAAATAAACAGGCTCTGGGAGGCAGGTTTCCAGCTATTTCTGATGGGAGAATCTTTCATGAAGGAGCAGGATCCTGGCAAGGCGTGTAAAACACTGATGGAGAAGTTGTAACAGGTACAAACCAATTAAAATGAAGAGGTCGTTGAAAATAAAGGTGTGTGGATTGCTTCACCCTGAAAACATCGAGGCGGTGTGTACACTGGAACCCGATTTTGTGGGGTACATCTTTTACCCTGGTTCAAAGCGGTATGTGGGTAAGAAACCAGATCCGGCCATTTTTGGTATACCCGGTGATGGTATACTGAAAACAGGGGTGTTTGTGAATGAGGAGATTTCCAAAGTGGAGGAGATCTTTTCATTGTACCGGCTTGACCTGGTACAGTTGCATGGAGAAGAATCTCCCCAATACTGTCAGATAATGAAAGATGCCGGGATACCGGTGATTAAAGTTCTCAATCCGGATTCCGTTAATGGTGGTTCGGGTCCTGAAGCATACAAAAAGGGAGCAGAATATCTCCTTTTCGATACCCCTGCAAAAGAGTATGGAGGAACCGGTCGGAAGTTTGACTGGGACCTGCTTGAGGAATCGTTCATTCCGATCCCTTTCCTGCTTAGCGGAGGGATTGGTCCGGAAGATGGTACTGCCATTCGGGAACTCCGACATGAAAGATTGTTCGGGATTGATCTGAACAGCAGGTTTGAGTTGTCTCCCGGCTTGAAAGATGTGAATCTTCTGGAGGGGTTTATGAAGGAAATCAGAAAATAGAGAAAGATGGGTTTTGAAATTGATCAAAAAGGGTTTTACGGGGAATTTGGGGGAGCCTATATTCCAGAAATGCTTTATCCCAATATCAGGGAACTGGAGGAAAATTATCTGAAGATCATCGGATCGGAGCAGTTCAGGGAGCAGTTCAGACGATTGTTGCAGGATTATGCCGGCAGACCCACCCCGCTGTTCAGGGCAGATCGCCTGTCGGAACATTATGGGACCAACATCTACCTCAAACGGGAAGACCTGAACCATACAGGTGCCCACAAAATCAACAATACCATTGGTCAGATACTGATGGCCAGACACCTGGGAAAGAGGCGTATCATTGCAGAAACAGGTGCCGGACAGCACGGTGTGGCTACTGCTACTGTATGTGCACTGACCGGTGTGAATTGTATTGTCTATATGGGTGCACTTGATGTGGAGCGACAATCTCCCAATGTGAAGAAGATGAAAATGCTTGGAGCAGAGGTGGTGCCAGTACACAGTGGGAATAAAACCCTGAAAGATGCCACCAATGAAGCAATACGCGACTGGATCAACCATCCTGTAGAAACCTATTATATCATTGGCTCTGTTGTGGGGCCACATCCCTATCCTGACATGGTAACCCGTTTTCAATCGGTCATCTCAGAGGAGATCAGGCTCCAGCTTGCAGAAAAAACGGGACGGGATTTTCCCGATTACCTGGTGGCCTGTGTGGGAGGAGGGAGCAATGCTGCCGGTGCATATTATCATTACCTGGACGATGAACGGGTTCGTCTGATCTCTGCTGAAGCAGCAGGGATGGGAGTAAACAGTGGCCAAACAGCAGCCACTTCGCTGCTGGGAAGAACAGGGATCATCCATGGCAGCAGAACACTGTTGATGCAGGATGAAGACGGGCAGATTCAAGAGCCCTATTCGATTTCTGCAGGATTGGATTATCCCGGAGTGGGTCCCCTGCATT
The DNA here is from genome assembly GCA_030596245.1 of Bacteroidia bacterium. Classification (GTDB taxonomy): domain Bacteria; phylum Bacteroidota; class Bacteroidia; order Bacteroidales. Next base: position 3,351 of record JAUVKN010000258.1, read on the forward strand.
CGTGGCTTGCGAAGACGGGCAGGTCCACAGTATATGCAGCCACCGATGAGGAGGCCCTTCAGGCAGCCCTGCTATGTACCAGGAAAGAGGGAATCATTCCGGCTCTGGAAACGGCCCATGCCCTGGCAGTCCTCGATAAGATCACTCCCGGTAAGGAGGAGACGGTGGTGGTTAACCTGTCGGGTCGGGGGGATAAAGATATGGAGACGTATATCAATAGATTAAGTTTATAAGAGGAATACAGATGAATAGAATTGATCAGTTATTCAGGGAGAAGGGAGGAGAGATACTCTCCGTTTATACCACAGCAGGATACCCGGATCTAAATGACACCCCGGCTCTTTTGAGAGCTCTTCAATCGGGCGGAACCGATATGGTGGAAATCGGGATTCCATTTTCAGATCCCCTTGCAGATGGCCCGGTAATCCAGCAGAGCAGTCAGGTTGCACTTCAGAATGGCATGAACCTGAAATTGCTTTTTAGTCAGCTTACCGGGATCCGTTCTACTGTCCACATCCCACTTGTGCTGATGGGTTACCTTAATCCTGTCCTGCAGTTGGGAATGGAGAATTTCCTGGAAAAATGTCGTGAGGTGGGTATTGATGGGGTGATCATCCCGGATTTGCCTCCTGATGAGTATGAAGCCCGGTACTTTGAACTATTTAAAAAGTATGGGATCCACCACATATTGCTGATCACCCCACATACATCCACAGAACGCATCCAAAAGATTGCCCGACTCTCAAAAGGATTTCTCTATCTGGTATCAGATGCTTCAACTACGGGTGTAAAGTCTGAAATAGGCCGGCATCAGATTGAATATTTTCAGCGCATCAGGAAAATGGACCTCCCTCTTCCCGGATTAATTGGATTCGGCATCTCCAATCGTAAGACCTTCAGGACAGCATGCATGCACGCAGGAGGAGCTATAATTGGAAGCGCATTCATCAGGGCTATTGGTGAAGAGGGTCCCCTGGAAGAGAAAGTGAAGCGATTTATCAGTTCCATAAGAGTCTAAAAGTTGAAGTCTGAAATTTGAAAGTATTTCATGTCATCCATTCTGAATGTGGCACCAAATTCTGGGTGACCAGAATACCCCCTCTTTTATGTATTCGAGTAGTTATATCTGGGGCAGTTAATGATAAGTAGAGGATATTCGCTAATTTTGTAGTACCATCAACCACAACGAACTATGAACCTTTTCTATAACACGTATCCCAAATCTCCATTTTTCATATTGAGGGACATTGGGGATGCAATTTGTATGAAGTTTTGCTAAGTATGGAATATTTTATTGAAATAGTAAATGGTGCTCTTACACAACTAACGTCTGACCGGTATGTGCACGAGGACCAGAAGATAAAGGAAAAGTATATTCACCACTGGCACATTCAACGGTGTTGGGGGTAATGCTGAAAAGGACCCAAGGACAGTGAAAACCAAAATTGAATGAAAGAAAAATTAAGGGTTCTGTATCAAACTTACATTAATTTGTATTAGACTAAGATATTGCTTTTACATATATTTACAGACAGGTTTCTTTTTATAACTAAAACTCTTCTGTGCAAAAAGCTGAATAACTATGTTAAATAAAAATATTAAGAACTCAGATAGAAATTCCAAAATAAATCCAAATGGAATAAGATGGAGAATAATTAATATATTCTTTTTTTTGGTTACATTGATTTTTATTCTTTTTTATCTCTCTCTTAGATCGTATTGGCCCGATTTAAATGGTTCGCTGAAAGTTGAAACAGGTCTAGCATGGAATTGGACTGGTGTCCTTTTTTTATTAGTATTTGTTATTTTGGTATATTCATCCCTGTTACTTTACAAATTGTTAATCTTGAGGCAACATCAGTTTTGGTTGAATAAGTTATTAGCTCTTATATTTACAATAATCTTTAGTTTTTGGTTGATTAATCTTTATTTATCAGGCCAGTCTGAGTTATTGCTGTCTTTAAAGATGCTTGATTTTTATAGCCCAATTATTTATGGCGTTCTAATTATTGGTTTAGCTTTATTTTTTTCTCGATTTATTAAATTATTCAAAACCTTGTTAAAAAATTCTAATTCTAAGATTTACAAGGCGTTAGCAATATCTCTTTTGTTAATATATATTACCTTATGGTTTGTTCCATTAATTTTTACACCAACAACGGTACAAGATTTTCTTCCTTCAAAACCCATAATATTAGCGCATAGAGGTGTAACTTCATTGGCTCCAGAGAATACTATAGTTGCGGGGGAACTCGCATCTGAAATGGGTGCTGATGGATGGGAAGTTGACATAAGAATGAGTGCAGATGGTAAAATATTCTTAATGCATGATGAAAATTTCATTCGCACAACGAACATTGCTGATATCTTTCCCAATCGCAAAAGAGATGATGTTTCAACATTTACTATGGCTGAAATTAGGCAGTTGGATGCGGGATCATGGTTTATTGATGACGATCCATATCAAATATTTGGTTTTGGAAAATTAGATCCTTTGGATTATGATAAATATCGTGGTTTGAAAATTCCCACTCTTGAAGAAGTAATTAATCTTACTGAAAAACTTGACCTTATATTGGATTTAGACTTAAAAACTTCATCATCCAATAATCCTTTATTTGATAGTGTACTGTTTTCACAATTGTTGTCTTCCAGTTTAAATCCAGAACGGATTTTATTAAGGAATAACAATAAAAAGGCAATAAATATGACCAGGTTGATTAGAAGTATTGAAGAAGAGGCTATACAGCAAAATACTGTCCTTGATATAACAGCTTATTTATCCAATGAGCAATATGACGACCTTCATAATGATAACATAGTAATAATGGGAGGTGTGGTAAATTCACCAGAAAGGTTTTCTCA
>JAUVKN010000185.1 GCA_030596245.1 Bacteroidia bacterium
ACTTTCAGGGCCAACTCCTGGAAAAACAGCTGGTCCCTCTTTTTATCCAGCAGACCTGCTATTTCTGCCATTAGTTCCAGATTCCAGTAGTAAAAGGAGTTCACCACCGTATTCACATCAACCATATCGTAACCGTCTCTCTCTCCTTCTGGAGTTGCCAGCTGCCATCCGGTATCTTCTTGTCCGGGAGGCCAGTCCACAAGATCACGGAGCCGGGCATCGGGATTGCTAAATCCCAGTTTCTGCATGGCTTCAGTAGTTAATTTTTCCGAATTGATACTGATTAGCCTATCTTCCCGGGCAAGAAAACAGAGGGTTTTTGTTTTCAGCAGATCATAATAATGTGTTATCGATTCTATGTTTCCGGTATAGAGGTAATCTTTATAGAACATTGGAACGGTATGCAGGATCCACTCTGTTGGCCAAGTGGGGTGTTGCATAAAATATTCATTTGTCAATCTGGCCATGGAGTACTCCCGGTCGGTGCAATAATGCCCCAATTGATTGATATAGGCATCGCCTTCGTAAGGTATTCTTTCCCTGTCGCCATCCACATAAAGTCCTGCAAAAGAAGTTGCCTTAATGCTGTACTTACAGAGTTCCCAAATCTGGTTCAATAGGGTATCTGAGCTGCTAAAATAACTTGCCTCATCATCAAATGAGTATGAAAACAGTATTTGAAAAATGTTATTAGGATAAAGTTCATCGGGACAGTTTTCAATCTCACAATACCGGAACGGCATCACCACTCCAAAGGAATCAGGAAGTTGTACAGCCCCGGGAGCTGTATTTCGCTCATTGGGTGAAAATTGTACCTGATAGCTGGTTTGCTGTGGCCTTATTATTAATTCAGTTTTTTGATAACGAACAGAGCCCGGTGGGTTCCTGTCAATTTGATAATCCCCTGCTAGTTTTTCGCCTAAATGGATGATTATAGTATCTTTTTGCTTGGGCTTCAGATTAATTTCAAGGGTGCCAAATCCGGCCTTGCCAAAATCGAAGAACCAGTAATCTTCTGACTTTCTGAGCCATTGGAAAGGTTTATTCAGCGTGGTCTGAAAATGATTACCGGTGGTGACATATCCCTTAAAACTGCCCGTTGTAAAATGTTGGATTGATGAATAAGGAGTGGGTTTATCCAGGTTATTCCAAATCCGAACCCTCCAATAGTAATCTGCGTTTTCCTTTAAATCCGTACCATTGAACTCAACCTCCGTTGATCTGTTGCCCGGGATCTTTCCACTCTCCCAAACATCAGCATCACCCTTACTGATTCTTTCGAGGGAGGAAGCTACCTCAATTTGATATGCGGTTTGCGCAATAGCTTCATCCGGTATGATCCAGGTAAATTCCGGTCTGTTATCGAGAATTCTCACATACTCAGGATGACGAATAAACTCTGTCATCAGGCCTGTGGGTTTTTCCTCACCAGTCTGACAAGTGGTGAGCGCAAGCATTAAAAAGGGTATGATGTGCCGGAAATTCATCTCCATAAATTACATCAATGTAGTAAATCTTTCCTGTTCAACCAGGGTTGCTGCTTCAGACCAATTGTGAACAATAGATTTTACAGGAAATAAATAGTGTTAAATTTGCCGGACATCAATGAGATCTTAATCATTCAACATAAATATGCGAACTTTTTTGAAAATATTGGGAGCAATCATCCTGGTTCTGGTCATTGTGCTCCTTTGGGCCCTGGAGAGGGTGGATTATTCTCCCTATTTTGATGCTGACTACTATAGCAAGACCAGATTCGACCTGGATAGTATCTCAGCACAGTTATCACTGGCAGAGGGTGAAGTTGAGGTTGGATTTGGCAGGGCAAGCATCACCCCCGGTTTAGGCGCAGGGGAAGATGATCCTGGAGCAGGTGTTTTTAGAGAGATGCCTCTGGCGGGTTTTGGGAGCCGGAAGGGAACCTATGCAGAAGGAGTTCATGACAGCCTTTTTGTGAAGGCAGTGGCTATCCGGGTAGAGGAGCAACTGTTGGTACTGATTGGATCCGATATGCTGATTGTTCCTCCAAATATCACAAAAGGTGTTACCAGGCTTGTTAGTGAGAAATTGGACATAAACAGGAATCAACTTTTTTTCTCTGCCACGCATACACACTCCAGTGTGGGAGCCTGGTCTGAAGGGTTTGTGGGAAAAGAGTTTGCAGGAGAGGCAAATCTCAATGTAGAGGTGTGGTTGATCAGGCAATTTGGCAAGGCCATTAAAAATGCCGTGGAAGATTTGCAACCGGGGCAGATCGGATCAGGTAGCTTTCACGCCCCCGGCTTGATTTCTAACCGGCTTGTGGGAGAGAAGGGTGCAAAAAATTCCGAATTTATCTATGTAGCTGCAAATCAGAACTCGGGCAAAAGGGCCCTGCTGGGTTCATTTGATGCACATGCAACCACCCTGGGTGGATGGAATATGCAGATCAGTGGAGATTACCCTGGTTACTGGCAACGAAAGCTTGAAAGTGAGGGGATTGACATGGCGCTGTTTTTTGCAGGAAGTGTAGGCAGCCATAGCCCCCACAGCATAGGAGAAGAATTTGAAAAGTCAAGATATATTGGAGAAGCCCTGGCTGATAGTGTGCTTAAATACATGGCCGGCACAGAACTCAGGGAGAGCATTGGATTGTCTTTCCTGTCATTGGGAATGGATCTGCCGGAATTTCATATCCGTGTATCTGACGGATTGCGGTTAAATCCTGCCCTTGGCGGGAAACTATTTCCCCCCATAGGTGATGTCTATCTCCAGGCAGCAAAGATTGGTGATCTGATCTGGGTAACCACTCCCAGTGATTTCAGCGGTGAGATGGCAATTGATTATAAGAGCGCAATGAACAATGAGGGGTACCGTGCCCTGGTGACCAGTTTCAATGGTGCGTATGTTGGATATATTATCCCGGGGAAATATTACCACCTGGATGAATATGAATCCAGACTGATGTCATGGTATGGTCCCAATATGGGCCCTTATACCCATGAGATGATTCGTAGAATGATGGAAAAGTTAATCACTCTTTAGAATGAATTCAAAAGTAAAATGGGGCATATTAAGCACTGCTTCTATTGGAACAGAACAGGTTATTCCTGCGATGATCAAGGGGGAAAAGTGTGACGTTCAGGCCATCGCCTCCAGAAGTAAAGCTACTGCTGAAAAAGTAGCTCAACGATTTGGCATACCCAGGGCATATGGCTCCTATGAAGAGTTGCTTATGGACCATGAAATTGAAGCGGTCTATATTCCCCTTCCAAATCATCTTCATGTTCCCTGGGCCATAAAAGCAATCCGGTCAGGGAAGCATGTGCTGGTAGAGAAACCAATTGCGCTAAGCAGTGAGGAAGCCCGGAAACTATTGGATGAGTCATTGAAGTATCCGGGGTTAAAAGTAATGGAAGCTTTTATGTACAGGCATCATCCCCAGTGGCTAAAGGCAAAAGAGTTGGTGGAAAGTGGATCAATAGGCAAATTGAGAACCATTCAATCTTCTTTCTCTTTTTTTGAGGATGACCCTGAACATATAGTGAACAAAAAAGAGTTTGGTGGTGGAAGCTTAATGGATATTGGTTGTTATCCGATTTCACTCTCTCGTTTTCTTTTCAATGCTGAACCAAAGAAAGTCTATGCCAACATAGAAGTTCATCCGGAATTTGAAACTGATACATTAGCAATTGCCATATTGGAATTTGAACAGGGTACTTCTGCCTTTTTCTCATCCACTCTCATGCCTGATAACCAGCAGGTTAAGGTATTCGGGACCGGGGGAAGCATTGAATTTGAAATCCCATTTACTCCGCTGACAGATCAACCGGCAAAAATATGGCTCTGCCATGGGGACCGGAAAGAGGAGATCCTGTTCGATCCTTGCGATCAATATACCATCCAGGGCGATCTGTTTTCACTTGCCATACTCAATGACACTCCTGTTCCCACCCCGTTACAGGATGCGGTGGATAACATGATCGTCATAGAGAGGCTTCTGAAGGGTGCGTAGCAATTAGCAATCGGTAATCCCTACAATACAGTAAGAAAAATATTTCTCCAGCGAACTTTTATTCCTCCCCCGCTATGAATTTGTAGAGCGATACAACCTGTTGCTTTCCCTATTTTTTCATCTGACAATTCCACCATTTTTTCACCATTGAGCCAGGTGGTCACATTTCCCCCCACCACTTTAATTTTCAGCTTATTCCACTCTCCTTCTTTCAGAATGTTCTCTTTCTCATCCGGGATTTGAATCAACCAGCCCCTTCCATAGGATTCGTAAATTCCGCCGGTATCATGTCCTTTTGGAGCCACCTCAACTTGCCAACCGGCAATTTTGGTCCCTTCAATAGTTGAACGAAAAAAGACGCCACTGTTTCCATCAGCCTCCTGCAAAAATTCCAACTCAAGAACTAAATCTTTATATTTTTTTTCGGTTCCCAGATAACCATACTCTTTATCAGGTCCACTTTCACAAACCAGATTTCCATCATTATTTACATACCATTTTTCGGTTCCGTAAATAATCCAGCCATCCAGGTTCTTTTCATTAAAGATTTTGGTTTTTTCCTGTGCAGACAGTTGTATCATACACAGTAACACAAAAAACAATACAATTACTTTTTTCATTCGCTTCATGGTTGATCAATTTGGTTTATTAATTAATTTTTTCTTTCGTTTTAACGGTCCCCTTCCATGATCCATTGCTCATTGATCCTTGCATATTTGATGGTTTCGTTGGGTTGGCCACTCATATCTCTTCGGTGGTAGCTGTAGATTACATGAATGGTTCCCTTTTCACCTTCAATGATGGAAGGGTAGGAGCTCTGTGTGGCAATATTAAGTTCCCGTTTATCAAATTCCAGGTGACGTGTATGGGACCAGGTTTTCCCCTCATCCGGGGATATGGAAACCGCTAAACTGTGTCGTCCATCTTCGGTATCGTTATAAGCCATGATCCAATTCCCGTTTTTCAGGGTAACCACATCAGCTCCTGAACCCTCATTGGGCAGTTGTGAATCCCGGACCATGCTCCATGTTGCACCCTTGTCTTTCGATTCGCTGATCATGAGGCGTTTGGGGGGCGGCCCATTGTCGCGCATATAAGCTACCAGGGTACCGTCCTTTTTGATGGCAATGGAGGGCTGGATATTTCCCGGTGCTACCAGGGGCTCGGAGAATTGCCAGTGGGCGCCTCCATCATCTGTCAGAGCCATGAGTGAGAAGCTGAATCCATCGGAATAGAGGGGCAATACCATTCGTCCGTCATCCATAAAAACTGCTTTGTTTTTTGTTTGCCATCCCATACGCCTGAACCAGGGGTACCCCAGTTCTCCATCTACCCTTTCACAGGCTTCGTCTATATAATGTCCTCTTCGCATCATATCCTCACCACGGGCCTTGCCCATCAATTCGGATTTCCACCCTTCCCATAACTTTTGGAGTTGCTCATTTTCACCCATGGAATCCATAAAATATTGGCCATATTCATCCACCTGGCGTTCTACCGATTTTACAAATTTATCATCGGGATGCATTCCCCGTTCAGTTTTATCACCGGGTTTGACAAACAGTACCTTTTGCCACCCCCATTGGGGAGGACCGCTCTTCTGCATATAATCAGAACTGATTCGATAAGTGGGAAGGGAGGTGGACCACTGGTTGGCAATGACGGTATACCATACCAGCCAGAGCTGCTGCTCCATATCTAAAAACAAAACTGGATTGATATCCGGAAAATCAGGGACATCGGCCATTGTGAAGGGTTGACTCCATGCATCACTCCCCCGGGTCAGGCGGGCACCCAGTATCTGTACATCATCGGCCCACCGTTCGCCCGAACCCTGAAACCAGGCAGCGAGCAGATCACCGTTCGGCAGTTCCACAATGGTTGATCCGTGTGCATGATCTTTTGTGAGGGGAAACAGTTCTGTTTGTACAAATCCCAACTCTGCATCATCAGAACAAGCACATATGGAAAAGGCAAGTGCAATGATCACTGTTTTCAAACCAAGTATCTTCACTTTATTTTGTTTTTCCATAACAGGAGGAGAGTTTCATCAGTATATGGTAAGCGCTTATATTTTCGGGTCTCGTAAAATTAATAAATAAGTTGTATGATGCCTGTCACTATTTATTTGTAATTTAAAAAGGGAATAAATATGTTCACTTTTATGAAGAGAAGATTAGTAATTATATTTTTTTTACTGGTTGCGACACAATTAGTTGCGCAAAAATCTCTGGATCATCTTAAGGAGGATTTTCAGGATCCGCCTCTGGATTGCTGGCCTCATACACGATGGTGGTGGCCTGGAAATGCAGTGAGCAAGGATGAGATCACCTGGGAACTGGAACAGATGCGCCAGCAGGGAATTCGTGGTGTGGAACAAATCACAATGGCCCCGTTTTACGAAAAAGGCAACATTCCCTATCTATCGGATGATTTTTTTAGTATGGTAAAGCATACCGTTAAAGAGGCAAAACGGCTGGAGATGGAAGTGTCATTTAATTTTGGCGGACCATTTTGGATATTTGGAGGCTCATGGCTGTCTGAAGAGGACAGGTCAAAAGATATGATCCCCACATTTGTCGATCTGAAAGGGCCACAACTTTTCAATGGAGTATTACCCAATGAACTTATTAAAACAGACCGGTCCTGGGAATTGTATGAGCCTGTTTTGTCAGGTGAAGAAAAACTGGTTGCTGTGGTGGGAGGAAGGATTGAAAACAGTGTTATCGATGAAAGTAGCCTGATTATCCTTAACAGTAAAGTGAAAAAGGGAAACCTGGAATGGGAAGTCCCGGAGGGAGATTGGCGCCTTATGGCCTTCTGGTTAGCTAAGAATGAAGCACACAATGCGGTGGATCATTTTAATAAGGCATCTATGATGCGCTATTGCAACTACATCGGAGAGAAGTTTAAAGAGGCGGTTGGCGATGAATTCGGGAAAACAGTGGATTCATTTTTTGGAGATAGTTTTGAATTGCCTTATCTGGCCAGTGGTATCAAATGGTCGACCGGACTTATTGAGGAATTTGAAAAACGGAAAAGCTATGATATTACACCCTATCTGCCTGGCATATGGTGGCAGCTTGGAGAACTCTCTCCCGGGATTCGTTACGATGTAAATGATTTTCTTGATGAAATTGGCAGGGAAGCTTTTTTTGAAACCTTTTTAGGTTGGTGCGAAGAAAACGGAGTAAAAGGCCGCATCCAGCCTTATGGATTTGAAACGGATATTCTGCAGGGTGCCGGTATGACTCATATTCCTGAAATGGAGATAACACCCGGCGAAAAGGACCAGCATCCCTGGTTTGATACACGCATTGGGCCAAAAAAATATGTTGCCTCCGGAGCTCATATCTATGGACGTGACATTATATCCGCCGAAGCCTTTACCTTCCTGCACTGGGAACGGTATCGGGCCACACTTGAGGAGATCAAAATAGCTGCTGATGGATTTTTGCGTTCAGGGGCTACCAAATTTTATAATCATGGTTACAGTTCCCTGCCCGAGCGTGATCTGGCACCATCACGCAGGATGCCCTGGGCGCCCCAGATCAATCCCACCAATGTGTGGTGGGAATATTATCCGAAACTGACTCAATACATTGCCCGTTCCTCCTTTTTATTGCGTCAGGGAAGTTTTGCTCCTGACATAGCCATATACTCTCCTCTGGCAAACCAATGGTCGCAAAATGCCCTGGATGCCCGTAGGTGGACACGCAGTTTCGATTGGGGTGAACTTGGGAATCTTCTAATATCCAATGGATATGATTTTGACCTTCTGAACGATGACGCTTTTCAAAACATTGCCAGTTTTGAAAAGGGATTGATCAGGATCAGAGATATGGAATACAAGATCCTGCTGATTCCAAATATAGAATTCATGCCCCTGAGAACTTTAAAAGCTATTGAGAATTATGTCAGGGCCGGGGGAGTTGTTATTGCACTGGACCGGCTTCCGGAATATTCCACGGGGCTAACAGGATCTGAAAGTAATGATGAAGAGGTGAAGAAGATCGTCAGTTTCATGTTCCAGGATCTGAATGGTAAAGATATGAGGGCAATAAGTTATGGTAATGGCGATGTGCATTTCCTTCATAAAGTGATACACAGGGAAATATGGTGGGATCAACAGAGTGCATCTTTAGATCCGTTCATTAAGATTATTAAAAAATATATCCAGCCGGATTTTGGGATTGATTTTGCCCATGAAGGAATTCGGAAAAACAATGGTTTGACCTTTTTGCATCGCAAATTAAAAGATGCAGATATATATTTTGTCTCCAATATCCAGGATATATCAACCAATATCCCGGTTACATTCAGGGTTAAGAACCGTACTGTCTGGAAATGGGATCCTTATAC
>JAUVKN010000090.1 GCA_030596245.1 Bacteroidia bacterium
CACCTGCTGCCGGCATCACATTGTAGTATCCTTCATGAGGATTTACGGGAACATAGCCGCCACCTGTCTTCACATGAGGAAAAGCCATATTGGGGTTCCTGGATAGATCGACTGGACCAGCTGAAGCATCAGTCATCCCAACAGGGGTGAAGATCTTCTCCTGTAGTAAAACCTGGTAAGGTACTCCTGTTGCCCTCCGGGTAATGGGATCCAGCATACTGAAAACGACATTCTGATAGCCGTACAACTCCCCTGGGACAGCAGAAATATTTACTTCAGGGAGGCGTTCCACAATGGCATGCAACTCCTGATCGGCTTCCACCAGGTTATCAAAGGCGTATGGCACCAGTCCGGAGGTGTGACTCAGAATATGTTGGATGGTAAGGTCAACCGTATTAATGGAGTCTTTCAACCTGAATCCAGGATAAAGGTCCACAACCTTATCCTCCAATGATAGGGAACCATCTATTTCCAACATGCACGCCAGTGCTCCGGCAAATCCTTTGGAGACAGATGCAAGTCTGAACAGGGAATGTTCATCGATCTTCTGGCTACTCCCTCTTTTTCTCTCTCCGAACGTGCCGGTGTAAACCACATCACCATCATGAACAATGGTATAGGCAGCACCCACAGTATGACTGCGGTCCAGTTCCTCCTCCATAAAGGAGATAAAATCCGTGAATGCCGGAAGGACAGGTATTGCATCCAACAATGCCGGTTTGACATCCGGCACCAATTCGGGCCGGGATTCGGGCTGGGATTGTAAAGGTTTTGAGCCTGTTGAAAAAAGTACAATGCCTGCTGCAATGCCAAGCACCGTTACCATGAAAACAGGCAACCTGTAGTTAAAACGCTTCAAATATTCCAACTTCTCAAATTTCTTGATCAATATCAGGAAGCAAAAGTATAACTATATCTAGATTTTTACACTCTGACTGTTGCAGATAATTATCAACAATCATTATGAGTTATTATTGGGCATTTTGCAGCGAAAACCACACTACGCTTTTGTGGCATCAAATACCTTGGTGGCCGTAGCGATGATGCTGGAGATATCAGCCAGATTCGCAGGCATGATCATGGTATTGGACTCTTTGGCCAGCTTTCCGAACTCCAGGAGGTACTGTTCAGCAATCCTGAGGTTCACGGCATCTTTACCACCCTTCTCATTGATAGCAAGGGCTATGGCCCTGATCCCATTGGCTGTGGCAGTGGCCACCTGTTCAATCTCAGAAGCCTTACCGGTGGCCTCGTTGATCCGTTTCTGCATCTCACCTTCAGATTCTTTGATCAATTCCTGTTTTGATCCTTCAGCCACATTGATCTTCGCCTGCTTCTCACCTTCCGACTCGGCGATTACAGCACGCTTTTCCCGTTCAGCCCGCATCTGCTTCTCCATGGCATCTTTGATGCTCTGGGGAGGAATGATATTTTTCACCTCATACCGGGTCACCTTAACACCCCAGGAATCGCTGGCCTTATCCACCGCCTCAACAATACTGTTGTTGATGGTTTCCCGCTCTTCAAAGGTCCTGTCCAATTCAAGTTTTCCGATGATGCTTCGCATGGTTGTCTGGGCAATCTGGATAGAGGCGAACTGGTAGTGATCAATCCCATATGAGGCTTTCATGGCATCGATCACCTGCAGATAGAGGATCCCGTCAACTTCCACCGAAATATTGTCCCTGGTAATACAGATCTGGGAAGCCACATCAATGGCTTGTTCTTTCAGGGTATGCCGGTAACGGACCCGGTCAATGAATGGCACAAGAATATTAAAACCGGCCATCAGGGTAGCACGGTATTTCCCCAATCTCTCAACAATATAGGCTTTTCGCTGGGGAACAACTTTTACAGAGGATAATAGTATGATCAGTGCCAGGAGGATTAATCCGGCATATACAAGTGTTAAAGCGTTTATCTCCATTTGAGTTATTTTGGTTTTACAATAAGTGTGAGACTATCCTTGCTCTGAATGGTTACCGATTGTCCTTTGGAAACCGGATCATCACAGCGGGCAGACCAGCGAGTGCCTTTAAATTCTACCTTTCCAGCACCATCTTTGAACTCTTCAACGGCCATGGCTTTTCGACCAATAAACTCTTCCAGCTGGTCCTGTATCTCATCATCTCTCCTGCTGAAGAATCGCTTCTTCAGGTATTTTCGAAGCAATACAAGCCCCAGCATCGATGCCACCAGGAAAATAAAGATCTGCCAGTTAAGGTTAATATCAGTAATGGCGCATACCAGTGCAGTAACCCAGGCCCCAGCGCCAAAAAACAGAATGACCAGTCCGGGCAGGACCAGTTCCAGGAGCAGTAAACCCAATCCTATCAGGAACCAGATAACTGCGGGATCAGAAAGTATATCCATTGGACGCCTATTTTTTTTAAATTTAAGAAATTTGACGAAAATTCAAGTAAGAAAGTAAGCTATTGTGGGACAGGTATCCAGATGAGCATACCAACCATTTGTGAAACTATCCTTACATTTGTGTTTCGATCTGAAATTATGGGAAAATACGAATACTTCAACCGTGATATAAGCTGGCTCTCTTTTAACTTCCGGGTACTTCAGGAGGCAATGGACAAAACTCTCCCCCTGTATGAACGGATTAAATTCCTGGCCATCTATTCCAACAACACCGAAGAGTTCTATCAGGTCAGGGTGAGCTATTATAAGCATATGCTTCGCAATGAAAGCGAATTCCCACGGCAACATTTCCGAACCTTGGACCCCGCAGGGATCATCCGTCAGATCAATGAGATCGTAACCAACCAGCAATCCATCTTTCATCTAATTTTTGAAGATGAAATTCTTCCCGAGCTTAGAAAAAACAGGGTCATCGTGGTAGGTAAAGAGGACCGTTTGTCGAAAGCGCAGCTGGACTACGTCAGCGATATATTCTACTCCAACATCCTCACCTCCATCGAACCGGTACTGCTGGTGAAGAAGAAGGTAAGACCCTTCCTGAAAACCGGGCATCCCTACATCGCTATGGAAATGGTAAGCCAGGATAACCCCGGGGAAAAACACAGGAAGAGATATGGCATTGTAAAGATCCCAACCGATCATAACATCTCCAGGTTCCTGGAGCTCCCAAGGGAGAATGAGAAACATTATATCATGTTTTTGGAGGATGTGATTATGCGAAACATTCATGCCATTTTTCCCGGGTACAATGTAAAGAACTGGTACTCATTTAAGCTTACCCGGGACGCTGATATGGAGTATGATGATTATGAGGGAGAGGACCTGATCGATGCCATAGACAGGATCAGGTCGGTACGGTCTGTAGGAAATCCCAACCGTTTCCAGTATGACAGAGCAATGCCTGATAAATTATTGGAATACCTGACCACTTCTTTAACCATCTCAAAGGACCTCCTGGTAATGGGAGGAAGCAGGCATAATTTCAGAGATTTTTTCAGTTTTCCAAATCCGGTTTATCCAAAAATGGAGATCGAGAGTCTCCCTCCAATTCCCATTCCAGCCCTTGCCAACCTGAAGAAACCCATCTCCTCACTAATTAGCAAAAAGGACTATTTACTAAGCGTTCCTTACCAACCTTTTGAACACTACCTCAGGTTCCTGAGAGAAGCTTCAACGGATCCCTCAGTGAAAGAGATCAAAACCACCCAATACAGGGTTTCGGATCATTCGGTGGTAGTGAATTCTCTCATCGCAGCTGCCGAAAACGGAAAGAAAGTCACGGTTTTTGTAGAACTGAAGGCCAGATTTGATGAGGAGGCGAATCTGAAATGGGCCAATGAAATGACCAAGGCAGGTATTCTGATCATCTACAGCATCCCCAAGCTGAAGGTTCACGCAAAAATTGCCCTGGTGATCCGGAAAAAAGGATCTAAACATGGGGACCAGACATACCTGGGGACCGGGAATTTCAATGAAAAGACAGCCCGCCTCTATGGCGACCATGGCCTGTTCACTTCAAATCCGGAGGTGGTAAAGGAGGTGAAAGACCTTTATAAACATCTTGAAAATCAGAAGTTAAAACCTCGTTTTAAGCATATCCTGGTACCGGGATTCAACATGATTCCCTCATTTCGTAAACTGATCAACCAGGAAATTGAAAATGTAAAGGCAGGAAAAATCGGGTATATACTCCTTAAAATGAATGGCCTGCAGGACGGCGAGATGGTGGATAGCCTTTACAAGGCCAGTGAAGCTGGCGTAAAAATCGACCTGATCGTCAGGGGGGTGTGCACGCTTAAAACGGGTCAGTCCTACAGCAAAAATATAAGGGTCATACGCATCGTGGATCGATACCTTGAGCATGCAAGGGTTTTTGCATTCCTCAACAATGGAGACCACCAGGTTTATCTTGGTTCGGCCGACTGGATGAAACGGAATCTGCGGCGAAGGGTTGAGTGTATATTCCCCGTGTATGACCGGGAACTCAAAAAGGAGTTGCTTGACGTGCTGAACATACAACTTTCCGATAATGTAAAAGCATGTGAGATCGATGAGCACCTGAGCAACAACCGTATCATTACCAAAGGACCCGATATCCGGGCACAGTTATCCATTTACGAGTATTTTAAAAACAAGTACACCATACCTCAATATTTATAGGGATTCTGGAAAACCGATATAGACATTATGAAAAAATCCGCACTATCGGTTTCCGAAGGGGTACCCCAACCCGATTCAATCAACAAGGATGCCGTCAGCCGGCTGAAGAGAGCCAAAAAGAAACAATACTCCACTGTTGAACTCCTGGAAGGAATCCGTAACAGGGACATCACTCTGCTCAGTCAGGCCATTACCCTGGTTGAGAGCTCCCTCCCCCAACACCAATCTGAAGCCCAGGAACTGATCGCAGCCTCTCTTCCTCATTCGGGGAACGCCTTTCGGCTGGGTATAACAGGAGTTCCGGGTGCAGGGAAAAGCACTTTTATCGAGGCTCTTGGAAAACATATCCTCGATCAGGGAGGCAGGCTGGCGGTATTGGCCATTGATCCTAGCAGTGAGCGATCGAAAGGGAGCATCATGGGTGACAAAACCCGTATGGAAGAACTGTCAGGAAGGCCCGAAGCATATATCCGTCCATCTCCGTCCGGTGGTACTCTTGGGGGAGTGGCCAGGAAAACCAGGGAGACCATTATCCTTTGTGAGGCAGCTGGATTTGACACTATCTTCGTGGAGACCGTCGGTGTTGGACAATCTGAAACAGCTGTTCACAGCATGGTGGATTTTTTTCTGCTCATTATGCTTGCTGGTGCAGGGGATGAACTACAGGGTATAAAGAGGGGTATTATGGAAATGGCCGATGCCATCGTGATCAACAAAGCAGATGGGAACAACATTCAAAAAGCCAGGAGAGCCCAGTCTGAATTTGCCAACGCACTTCACCTATTCCCCCCCTCCATCTCGGGATGGACACCACTGGTAAAAACCTGTTCATCTCTTTACAGTACAGGAATTGGCGAAATTTGGGAAATGGTGGGAGAGTATAATGCCTTTGTTTCCAATAATGGGTACCTGAAAAACCGGCGACATGAACAGTCAAAGTACTGGATGTTCGAGACAATCAGGGAAGGGATTTACAACCATGTATTCAATGATCCGGAGATGCAACAGGAACTTGACAAACATGAAAAATCCATCACCGAAGGCCGCATGACCTCATATATGGCGGCTGTTTCTATTTTGAATAAGTATAAATCTCAGAAGAAAAACTCCTGACATACTTCCGGGTTGACAATTAGTTGTATTATTGCGCTTTAAATATAAAATCCTATTTCTATGCGTAATCTGATCTTCATTTTAATTGCCATTGTAGCCATTCAATCCTGCAACCAGGCAAAGGATCATTATAGTATCCAGGTTGACCTGGATGATACCGAAGGCAAATGGGTGAGACTGATGAGTCTTGATGATAGGAAATATGTGGTTTCCGACTCGGTTTTTGCAGAAGCTGGCACTCCGGCAGTGATGACAAATAGTGTGGTTGGTGTGAAGACCATGTACCTGACCGTTGAAGATGGTCAGGGTTCCATTCAACTACTGATCGAAAACACCCAATATGACATCACAGGAAACCTTGAGTCGCCTGTCATTAAAACAGATGGCAAAGCCCAGAGTGACATGAATGCTTATAACGACGAACTGAAGTACATAATGGAAATATATTACTCATCGATTTCTGAGCCAGCTGGTGTGGACCCTGCCGCAGTGCCAATCCCGAATTGGTTGAGATCTACCAGGAGTATCACGACCAGGGATTTGAGATCCTTGGAGTATCACTGGACCGCGACTCTGCACGCTGGGTAAAGGGCATTGCCGATGACAACCTCACCTGGCCCCAAATCTCTGACCTGAAATACTGGAATTGTGAAGAGGCCGAACTTTACGGAGTACCAGCCATTCCTCATGCTGTTCTGATTGACAGGAACGGGATCATTGCTGCTAAAAAACTCCACGGAGAAGAGCTGCGCGAAGCCATAGAATCGCTTCTTTAGTGGGAACTAACTCGCTTCTTTAGTGGGAACTAGGAACTAACTCTTTACCACCTCCCCTTTTACCCACAGGATCATTTTGCTTTTCTTGGGATCGTTGGTGATGATGGTAACCGTTTTGTTCTGATTCCCCACCTTTCCGGCCGAGTTGAATACGGTCTTAATATCAACAGATTCACCAGGAGTGATTACCCTTTTCTCAGGTTGGACAGCGGTGCAACCACATGAGGCCTTCACTTTTCTGATGTGCAGGTCGGACTTACCCGAATTGGTCAGTATATAAATATGTTCCACCTTTTCACCCTGATTGATCTTGCCGAACTTAAATTCAGGATCATCCACACTCAGGACAGGTGCTTTGGCCAATTGTTCTGCAGTCATTGCTGCAAAATCTTCCTCGATATTGGCACTGATTACCAGACTGTAGTTGCGTTCGGATACACCATTGATCTTTAGTCCCATTCTATCGATCACGAATCCCCAATCATTTCTAACGGGAGCATTATAACTTGCTACCAGAAATCCCTTCTCCTCCGGTTTAAGAGTAGCGGGTTCAGCTTTGATGGTGATGTGTTTGGGCACCCTTTCAAAAGCAATCTTAACCGGGGCATCAGAGTGGTTGATAACTTCTAGCCGTTTTTCTGATTTCTCTGTATTTTTTATATTCCCGAATGCAAGGTGATTCGATTTCAGGCGCATGGGTCCCATGGCATACCGGTAGTCATCCTCTACGGTTCTGGGCTTGGGTACAACCTCCCCTGCGATGGTAAGCCTTACACTGCCGGGGTTGGAGTTGGAGATAACCGTTACATACTTCCTGAAAGAACCAGGCCGTCCAGCCGGATTGTAAGTAGCTGCAACAAATCCTTTGCCTCCCGGTGGAACTGGTTCACGCGTCCAACGGGGTGCCGTACAACCACACGAAGCAGTTACATTTTGTACAATCAGGTCAGATCCACCTGTATTTACAAATTCAAATTTGTGGGTAACTTTTCCATCAGCCTCCTTGAATTTCCCAAAGTTATGTGACTGTTCATTAAAAGAAATTTTGGGCTTTACCGTCTGTGACATCAGGGGCGCAAGGAATCCGGCTATACAGAATATCAACAAAATCCGCTTCATGTTCCGACTATTTATTGATTGGATAAAAAAGGTTAAATCCGTTCAGACTATAAAATTAACATAAATAAACCACAAATAGTTGCATAATTTTTGAGGTAACCTTGTGAATGCAAATTTCAGGCCGGGATTTTGAACCTGATTATAACTTATTATGTTTACTTTTAGATCGCCATAGAAGGGTATGAGAAGGAATGTGCGCATAGTAACCCTGCTGATCCTGCTGCTTAGTACAGCAGGGCTGTCTGCTCAGTTTTACAATGGGATGCAGATGAACTTCGGGAAGAACCGGGTACAGTACAACAACCGGTACTGGAAATTTTACCGGTTTGAACGATTTGATGTCTACTCATACGAACATGGTACTGATCTTTCTCTGTATGTTGCTGACTTTGTAGAGAAAGAACTGGCACTTATAGAACGGTTCTTCGACTATGAGATCGAAAGAAGGCTCATCTTCCTGACATACAATAAATTATCTGACTTCAGGCAGAGCAACATCGGGCTGATATCGGAAGCTGAGCAGTACAACATTGGGGGAACCACCCAGATCATTCAGAATAAAGTATTCCTCTATTTCAATGGTGACCATGTGAACTTCGAGCGGCAGATAAGAGCTGCCATTGCTGAAGTACTGCTTACTGAAATGATGTTCGGAAACGGTTTGAGGGATAACCTGACAAACTCCACAATGATCAACCTGCCCGAATGGTACCTGGAAGGACTGATCTCTTTTGTTTCCAATCCCTGGGATTATGATCTGGCAAATCGCGTGAAAGACGGGATTGTATCTGGTAAATACAAGAAATTTATAAATCTGCAGGATGATGATGCGCGGTATGCAGGGCACTCTTTCTGGAAGTATGTGGCAGATCTTTACGGAGCTTCCATCATTCCACAGATCCTATACATCACCAAGATCAACAAAAATGCTGAAAGTGGATTTCTCTATGTGCTTGGTAGTAAATTGAAGGAACTATCCATCGACTGGACTGCTTACTACCTTGGACTTTATACATCCCAGGAGGAGAGCGCCGGATTGCCTGAACAGGGTAAGATACTTAAGCGCCCAAACAAAAGAAGGGTATACCAGAACATCAGGATCAGTCCCGATGGTGTTCATGTGGCTTATGTTACCAACCAGAAGGGACAGTATAAGATCTGGATGCACAATGATGTGACAAATAAGCAGCACAGGATCTATAAGCGGGGACAGAAACTGGATCAGATCAATGACTATTCTATTCCTGTGATAGCATGGCATCCCTCCTCAGAGGTCCTTAGTTTTGTGACCGAGGAGAAAGGATTTCTAAAAATACATTTTTACAACCTTGAAACGCGTAATCTCACCACCAGGAACCTGCTCTTCTTTGAGAAGATCCTGGATCTTAGTTTCTCCCCGGATGCCAGAAAACTTGTGTTTTCAGCAGTAGCCGACGGACAGACCGATATCTGGGTTTACGATATCGCCTCCTCCACCAATGAGCGAATCACCAATGACCTGGCCGATGACTTTCAACCCAGGTTCATAAACAATATGAAGAACATCTCCTTCGTTTCCAACAGACGATTTGATGCCCTGTTTAAGGACCAGGACCCTGAAAACAATACCACCACAGCCTTTGCTGTATTTGTTTACGATTATGCCGGTAAAGATCTCCAACTCCAGAAAATATCGGAGGGTAACTACATCAACCATACCCAGCCCCTCTCTCCCGGAAGGAATGAATTCTTCTATCTAAGTGATAAAAACGGGATCGTGAACCGGTACTACGCAAAATATGACAGTCTCATCAGCCTGGTCGATACCACCATTCACTACCGGTATTTTGCAAATAGCTACCCACTTTCCAATTACAAAAGAAACATTCTATCCCAGGATATTAATACGGAGACAAGCGAGATAGCAGAGATTGTCTACAACGATAACAGGTATCATATGTATAAATACCCCATCGGACTTGATCGAAAATATGGGGATAAATTGGAGCCTACTGAATACCGGGACAGGCATGTGAACAGGCTCATGCGTGAAGATTCCATTCACCACGTTGAGAGAAAGGTAATCTCCATGAAAGACATTGCCAACAACCAGCTTGTTCATGATGGAGATACCATTTCACTTCAGTCATTCAGGATTGATATTAATAACTACATCTTCGAAAGGGAGAAACTCAACTACTATAACAATCAGCTTAGGAGCAGGAACCTGAACCTGGTCCTCGATTCGGCCCAGGATAAAAGTATGATGTACATCGATTACTCGACTGCATTTTATCCAAACAAACTGGTCAATCAGATCGATTTCAGTTTCCTCAATGCATCATATCAAGCTTTCACCGGGGGAGCATTCTATTACAATCCTGGTCTGAACCTGCTCTTCAAGGTGGGGGCCAATGACCTGTTTGAAGACTATCGATTGGTAGGTGGTATCAGATTTGCCACCGATTTTGACAGCAATGAGTACCTGCTAAGTTTTGAAAACCTGAAAACCCAATTGGATAAACAGCTGCTTTTTCACAGACAGGTATTTAAAAACTACACCTATACCTCCTATATCAAGACCTTTACCCATGAACTCCTGGGTTCTCTGAAATATCCCCTGAACCAAACCCTGGCCATTAAGGGCACCGCTTCGTTCAGACACGACAATACCGTATTCCTATCCACAGATATCGGAAACCTGAACGAACCCAACATTGTGAAAGTCTGGGGAGGAGTAAAAGCTGAACTGATCTTTGATAACACCCGGTTACTTGGAACAAATCTGTATAGCGGGATGCGTTACAAAATATTCGGTGAGGCCTACCGACAGGTGAATGCATCCAAATCAGACCTATTCGTCATTGGAGGTGATTTCCGCCATTATACAAGGATCCATCGCACACTGATCTGGGCCAACCGGTTCGCTGCGAGCACATCCTTTGGCAGGAGCCCTCTGATCTACTATCTGGGAAGTGTGGATAACTGGATCAACCTTGCCCAGAATCGCGTACCTACATTCGACGGATCAGTGGACATCGATTACACCCGGAACTACGCTTACCAGGCCCTGGCCACCAATGTGAGAGGATTCTCTCAAAACATAAGAAATGGAAGCAATTTTGCAGTTATCAACAGTGAACTACGTTGGCCAATTTTTCGATACCTGGCCGGTCACCCCCTGAGTTCAGGGTTCCTGAACAATTTCCAGGTAGTGGGCTTTGCAGATGTGGGTAGTGCCTGGAGCGGACTACACCCTTTCTCCGATGAGAACGCATGGAATAAGGAAGTAATCACAAACGGACCCTTAACCATCACACTGGATGCCAACAGGGATCCCATCGTGGCGGGTTATGGAGTCGGAGTAAGAGGTCAGCTGCTTGGGTACTTTATCCGCCTTGACTGGGCATGGGGTATAGAGAACAGGGAGATTCAACCAAGGATGTTTTATCTCTCCTTGAGTCTCGATTTCTAAAAGCCCGAAAGATTGCTGAATTTTCAACCAGATGAGTATACAAAACCAAATAGAAACCCTGCTATCGGATCAACAGCTGGAGGAGCTGATTGAGATACGCCGGCACCTCCATCGGTTCCCTGAACCCTCTTTTGAAGAGCACGAAACCTCAGCATACATCAGGAGGATTCTGGATGACTGGGGCATTGAATACAAATTCCCCATAGTGGAAACCGGTATTCTTGCCCGTATCAGGGGAAGCAATCCCGGGAAAAGAATTGCACTTCGATCAGATATGGATGCGTTGCCCATCACTGAACAATCCGGACTGGAATTCCAGTCACAAAATCAGGGAATTATGCATGCCTGTGGTCACGATGTGCATATGACCTCCTTGCTGGGAGCCATTCGAGTGCTTGATCAACTGAAAGAACAAATAGATGGTGAGGTGCTCTTTCTGTTCCAGCCGGGTGAGGAGAAAGTTCCCGGAGGGGCAAAGTTGATGCTTGAAGAGGGGATCTTTGAGGGACAGAAACCCGATATGATCATTGCCCAGCATGTATTGCCTGACATGGACGCAGGTCATGTGGGATTCAAACCGGGGATCTATATGGCCTCAAACGATGAAATTTACATTACAGTCAAAGGAAAGGGCGGGCATGGTGCACTTCCTCAGCACATTAACGATCCGATTCTGATGGCCTCCCACATACTCATCTCCCTGCAACAGGAGATCAACCGCAAATCGCCAAGTGATGTTCCCACAGTACTCTCCTTTGGCAAGGTTATCGCCAACGGAGCTACGAATGTGATTCCCGACCATGTAACTCTCGAAGGTACCCTCCGTACCATGAATGAAACGTGGAGAAAAGAGGCTCACCGGCTCATTGATCGGATTGCTACCGGCATTGCGTCCAGCATGGGCGGATCTTGCGATGTAGAGATCCGTCACGGATATCCTGTTTTGCATAACGACGAACAACTTACTGAAGCATCGAAAAACAAAGCAGTTGAGTTGCTGGGGAAAGACCAGGTGGAAGATATGGACATTCGGATGACAGCAGAAGATTTTGCATGGTTTGCTCAAACTATCCCGGGGATGATGTTTCGCCTGGGGATAAGAGAACCGGGATCAGACCAGGTTTTTCCTCTTCATACACCCGGATTCAGGGTGGATGAATCGGCATTGAAAACCGGCATATCACTCCTCTCCTTCTTGTCTGTAGAATTACTAAAAATGACACCTGTTTAAAATATTTTCCCACTCACGATTGTAAAACAAAAATTTGCGACTAAATTTGCCGCGTAAGAATTAAAAAAATTGAAGATATGGCTTACGTAATTTCAGATGAATGTACTGCATGTGGTACCTGTATTGATGAATGCCCGGTCGAAGCTATCAGCGAAGGAGATATTTATGTCATTGACCCTGAACTGTGTACTGACTGTGGAGCATGTGCCGATGTATGTCCCGTTGAAGCAATCAGCCCTGAATAGGGTCGGGAGTACCAAAAAATGAATAGGGAGACCGCCTCAAAAGGGCGGTCTTTCTTTTTGTTGTGGCAGATGAGAAAATGCTAACTTTGGGTACAGGTGAGGCTTAGAACAAAAATATTTGCCATTATTTTCGGTACCAAAACACGTGCTGGAAATACATTCGATGTATTCCTGTTATGGATGATCATTCTGAGTGTAACAGTGGTAGTCCTGGAGAGTGTCCGGCCGCTGAGAGAAACATACCATGATCTATTCATACATGTGGAATGGATCTTCACCATTGCTTTCACACTTGAGTACCTCCGCGGTTTTGGTACGTGCCCTCCAACTGAGCAAACATAAGATTATCGTCTTTTTTGGTGTCGTCTTAACCCTG
>JAUVKN010000062.1 GCA_030596245.1 Bacteroidia bacterium
TTATAAATTAGCAATATTCACGTTAAATCATAAAGTAAAACAAACAAACAACACCATGAAAAAATTATTTGCATTGATAGCCGTATTCGGGATGCTTTTTATGGGAGCATCGATCTTTGCACAGGATGAAACCACGGATTCTCCTGTGACTGAAGATACTACACAGGTTGCTGAAGAGGTTGTAGCAGAGGTAATCCCTACAACCGCAGAGCCGGTGAAAGCCGAAGAAGAGGGTGGGCTTGCAGTATTGCACACCACACTGAAGACCAAATTCATTGAAGGTGGTGCCGGATTTATGGGCGCTGTACTTCTGACATTGATCTTCGGTCTTGCCCTGTCGTTTGAAAGGGTCATTTACCTGAACCTTGCATCCACCAATACAGACAAGCTTCTTTCTGCTGTCGAAGATGCACTGAATGAAGGAGGAGTGGAAGCTGCCAAGGAAATATGCCGGAACACCCGCGGTCCTGTAGCCAGTATCTTTTACCAGGGACTTGATCGCGTCGATGAAGGAATTGATGTAGTTGAAAAGTCGGTTGTCTCTTACGGTAGTGTACAGATGGGCCTCCTGGAGAAAAACCTTTCATGGATTGGTCTGTTTATCGCCATCGCCCCTATGCTAGGATTTATGGGTACTGTAATAGGTATGATCAAAGCATTTGATACAATACAGGTGGAAGGTGATATTTCACCTGCTATTGTGGCTGGTGGTATCAAAATCGCCCTGATCACCACGGTAACCGGTCTAATGGTGGCCATTATCCTCCAGATTTTCTACAATTACCTGATATCTCAGATTGACAACATCGTCAATAAAATGGAAGATGCTTCCATTTCACTTCTAGACATGCTGGTAAAACAAAATCTTAAAAAATAGGAAGCTATGGCTTTTTCCAAAATAACAAGAATCATAATATATGTGTTAGCTGGCTTATCACTGCTCGTGGTTCTTTTCTTCTATATCGCCCCCAAGACCGTCGACGACTATGACGAACTTGAGATGCGCGTAGTAGAAGCAAGGAACCCGGTTGATATGAGCCCGGTTGCCCCATTGCCCGCCGTGGATACTACGGAGCAGGACTCATCTGCTGTTGAAGAAACAGATGATGTGGCTGAAATTGCTGTTCCAGTAATAGCTGACAATTCAGATGTTAATCTGAAAGAACTCTTTTCTGGTTGGGAATACCTGGTATATTTCCGTGTCGATATTGCGCTGATATGGGCTTATATACTCCTCTTGCTCACTCTTATAGCATCTATTGTGTTCCCGCTGATATCAGTCCTGTCAAATCCGAAGGGGCTGCTCAGACTTGGAGCCGTGATTGTTGGAGCTGCAATTCTGGTAGTTATCTCATATCTGATGGCCAATGATACTCCATTAGACATCATTGGATACTCAGGGACAGGTAACAGTGATCCAGAAACGCTTAAGATGATAGACACTGTGCTATTTGTGACCTATATACTGTTTGGAATGGCGTTCGCGTCAATTCTATATTCTGTTGTCTCAAAGGCATTTAAGTAAGAATTCATTAGAAAAACAAGAACCGATGGCAAGAGAAACACCGGAAGTAAATGGAGGATCACTGGCGGATATCGCTTTTCTCCTGTTGATATTCTTTCTGGTTACCACCACCATGGATACTGATACGGGAATTACCAGGCTATTGCCTCCCGAGCCCGAAAAGGATCAGGAGACAGAAGTGAAGGTTAATAAGCGTAACGTACTAGTGGTTCTTCTCAACCGAAGCGATCGTCTTATGGTGGGTGGATATGAAATGGATCGTCTGGACCTTAAGGCCAAGACCATTGAATTCTTCACCAACCCCTTGAACAATGAGAATCTTCCCGAAATGGAGGAAACTGAGATACAGTTTCCAATTGGAAGTTCAGCCATGTTGCCACCCGATGGCATATGGAGGGGTAGAGTCTCCAAAGGGGTGATTTCGCTTCAGAACGACCGATCTACCACGTATGGTAAATACCTTCAGGTACAAAATGAGCTGGTGGCCGCTGTAAATGAGCTGAGAAACAATTTCTGCAATTTCCATTTTGATATGGATTACGAAGAGCTTAATACTTCAAATACCATCGAAGGGGAGATTCATGATGGTATCCGGAAAATTTACAAGATGAATATATCCGAGTCGGACCCAAAAAATATAGGAGGGCGTAACTGATGTCGAAATTCAGAAAAAAAGAGGGGAAAGGTCTTCAAAAGATTAATACCTCATCCCTTCCTGACATTGTATTCATGCTTTTATTCTTTTTCATGGTGGCAACTACAATGCGGGAAACGGAAGTTCAGGTTAGGGTAAAAGTACCCGAAGCAACCGAGGTAAAGAAACTGGAGAAAAAATCTCTGGTAAGCTATATTTACATTGGACGCCCCGTTACACACGTGGAAAGGATGTATGGAACCGAACCCCTGATCCAACTCAATGACAAGTTAATAAGTGATGAGGGGATCCCTTACGAATCGATCCAGGACTTTGTATTGTTCGAACGGGAAAAACTTCCTGAATCGGATAAAAGTAAGATGACCATGTCCCTGAGAATTGATGAGAATATTCCCATGGGTAAAGTGGATGATGTGAAGCAGGCGTTACGGCGTGCGAGAGCTTTGATCATCAACTACTCTGCAAGAAAGGAATACAGGGAAAAGGGAAGACAGAGGTAACCATGCGACTTTAAGGACTTTAGACTTTACAGATTTAAGAGGGCTCCCAAACGGGTTGCCCTCTTTTTTATTCATATAAAGCTGCATATACCTGGTCGACCATTTCCTGAAAAGTTTCCGGTTGGTCGAACATTGATCGTTTTTTAATAAAACGTTCTATATGATAAAAGAGCTTTGTTTTATCAAACCCTGTGAAATCCTCAATCCGGCTGTCAAAGTATAGCTCGCTGATGTTTCTGTCATACAGCTTTTTTATGGAATTCCCCATACCGAACAGGAGGTAATATTTGGAAATGGGCTTTGCCGGATTTTCGTAATCGCAATAGATCTTATCCACATAGCTCCCATTATCGTAGATCACCACTTCCCTTACAAATCCATCGTAAGTATAAAAGATCCATTCTCCATGTCGCTGACGGGTCTTTTTAAATCCCTGGTATTTGATTGTCCCATCACTGTACAGCTCCATTTCAGGAATATAAAGTTTTCCGCTGGGGGCTTTCACCTTTCCGTGGACCAGGGAACGCTCCTCAATCCCAAAATAGGTCAGGTAAGGCATTTCACCAATGATTTCATCGGGCCGGGAAGAATCCTCCACTTTTTCGAAATTGGTACCCGCAAAAATCTCCTCAGCATGTTCAATGAGCAGTTCCTGTTCATAAATTCCATCTTCAAAAGCCTTCCGGTTGCGCAATTTGGTGATCAGAACACCCATGTCGCTGTGTACACCGGAACTTAAATCCGATAGGCCCATGGAGGAAATGACCAGCTCCTTTTCGTTCCTGTAAATACAAGAATTGAGCTTATCGTGGTATAGGATCCTGAGATTCTTAAACTCTTTGAACCATCGCTGACCCCTGATCTGGTTCCTCTCCTTCCCGAATAACAGTGTTATCCGAACGTTTCGCTGATCAGCCTGGTTAAATCCGAGAAGGATACTTTCATGCAATTTTAGGACCGGGGAAAAGAAAACAATTTCGCCCGTTGCCTCCGAAATGAGGCGGTCAATCTGATAAGAATTGCCAACAGAGGATAAGAATTCAGCTGCCATGGGGTGGTTACATAATTATAAGTGTATTTCTGCGTCTTGAAAATATGGAAAAAAAGGGCTGCCTTTTCGACGAAATATCAACAGGGATAAAAAAAGCCCTGAAAGAAATCAGGGCATTGAGGATAGATTGGTGACCTCAGGAGGACTCGAACCCCCACCATGGGAACCGGAATCCCACGTTCTATCCTGTTAAACTATGAGGCCAGAAGCGGAGGGCAAAGTTAATATTTTTTCCTAAAGCCCGGATTTTATCTCTTCCCAATCCAGAGCAAACGGTTCCTCCGTAAATCCATCTTATCATTCTCCAAGTTTCTGCTCTTTTTCAATGGTTAGCAGCTGGGAATTTTCAGGATAAAAAGAGAAGAGTGAGGCGACCAGCCAGATGAGTCCGAATATGCCAAGAAGTATGCCCAGGTCCCTTAAAATGGATTGTTGCATGATCTCTTTTATATTCCCGGCGATTGATTACGGGTCATTCCTTTACCCTGACTTCAATTTCATCGGGCTGAGGTAGTGGATGGTATTTCATAATCTTCTAAACCTCATCCGGTAACTCATCGCCTGTAAACGCAGGATAAGTATCGGTCATGTACATCATATACAAGTTTAATCTCATCTGCCAGCGTACCTGGCCCACAACCCAGTCATAGAAATTCTTAGGATATTGGGCAGTGAACAGCACCAGTGAACAGCACCACCCACCACGCCAGGAATTGGAGGATGGCACCCCACAAACTTACAAACATTAAAATGAAGCCGTGTGGCAGGTAAATGTAGAGCCAGCCAAACAAGGTCCTTAGTAACAATTCTCCCCGGGAATACCGTTCCTGATGTTCAATGGTAAGTTTCATTTTGTAATGATTTTTCAGGTTCACATACACTTTACTAAAAATCGCCTTGATGTCAACTTGTCCTTGTTAATTTATTGCAAAAAAAAATCCTAATTTCGCACACTGAATCAGAAGTTGACAGCATGGATTATAAGTTTGCATACATCGAGAAGCGGTGGCAGGAGTACTGGGGGAAGAACAGGACCTTCAGAACCGAAGATGACTATTCGAAACCCAAGTTCTATATACTGGATATGTTTCCCTATCCCTCGGGATCTGGATTGCATGTGGGACACCCCGAAGGGTATACCGCCACAGACATTGTGGCCAGGTACAAGAGGATGAAAGGTTTCAATGTACTCCACCCCATGGGATGGGATGCATTTGGATTACCAGCCGAACAGTATGCCATTGAAACGGGAACCCATCCTGCTGCAACCACACAGAAGAATTGCGAAAACTTTCGCAGACAGATCAAATCCCTGGGACTTGGGTATGATTGGGACCGTGAGGTCAATACCACAGATCCCGGGTACTTTAAATGGACCCAGTGGATCTTTATTCACCTCTACAACACCTGGTTCGATGCGGAACAACAGAAGGGCCGGCCCATTGACGAGCTGGAGATCCCTGAAGAGATTAGTTCACAAAGCCATGAAGCCATTCAGAAATACAGAGACGATCAACGCCTGGCGTATTATGATGATGCCCAGGTATGGTGGTGCCCCCACTGCAGGATTGTCTGTGCAAACGAAGAGGTGCTCAATGATGGCACACACGAAAAGTGCGGGAATCCAGTGGAGAGAAAAAACCTGAAACAATGGATGTTGCGGATACCCCATTACGCAGAACGCCTGCTTGCTGGATTGGACCATGTCGATTGGCCCGAAGGTGTAAAAGATATGCAGCGGAACTGGATTGGCCGGTCCACCGGAGCTGAAGTGGACTTCCAGGTGGATGGTTCAGAACACTCCCTGAGGGTATTTACCACCCGTCCCGATACCCTGTTCGGGGCCACATATATGGTGGTCGCTCCAGAACATGCCCTGCTGAAGGATCTGACGACCGATGAACAAAAGGCTGAAGTTTCTGCATATGTAGCGCAGGCAGGTCTGAAGTCAGAGCTCGACCGTTCTGATCTATCACGCGAGAAATCCGGTGTATTCACAGGAAGTCACGCCATCAATCCGGTGAATAACCAACAGATCCCAATCTGGGTGGCCGACTATGTGTTGATGGGATACGGGACCGGTGCCATCATGGCAGTTCCATGTCACGACAACAGGGACTTTGAGTTTGCCACCACTTTCTCATTGTCCATTTTATGTATTATGGATCCGGCAGTGGAGGATGATGAACATCGTCAGCTTGTGCTGAATGGAAAAGCATGCTGGACAGAGGATGGCAGGTATGTTAACTCCTCTGATCCGGTTACAGGACTGGATATAAATGGTCTCTCCAAAGAGAAGGGAATTGCACAGACCATTCAGTGGCTCCATGCAAATGGTCTGGGGAAAAAGGCCATTAATTATAAAATCAGGGACTGGCTCTTCAGTCGCCAACGCTACTGGGGAGAACCCTTTCCGGTGATCCATTGGGAAGATGGGGAAATTACCCTTCTGGATGATGCAGAACTCCCGTTACAGCTCCCGGAGTTGGAAAAATATGAGCCAGGCAGTGAAGGCGAATCTCCACTTGCCAATGCCACTGAATGGTTGCATGTAACAGATTCCCATGGCCGGGAAGGTCGCCGGGAAACCAATACGATGCCTCAGTGGGCGGGGTCATGCTGGTATTACCTCAGGTACATCGATCCGGACAATGACCAGGAGCCCTTTTCCAGCAAGAAAGAGAACTACTGGATGCCGGTTGACCTGTATGTCGGAGGTGCGGAACATGCGGTGCTCCATCTTCTCTACAGCCGGTTCTGGCACAAGGTACTTTTTGACCTTGGGATTGTCTCTACCGATGAACCTTTTGAAAAGCTTTTTAACCAGGGTATGATCCTTGCTTTCGCCTATGAAACAGCTTCCGGCGCCAAAGTGCCCAGCAACCTTGTGGAAGAAAAGGATGGAGCCTATTTCCATTCTGAAACCGGTGAATCACTGAACCAGATAGTGGCCAAAATGTCCAAGTCCCTCAAAAATGTGGTGAATCCGGATGATGTGGTGGCCGGATATGGTGCAGATTCACTGCGCCTCTATGAAATGTTCCTGGGACCGCTGGACGCCGTAAAACCGTGGGTAGAAAGTGGAGTAAAAGGAGTCTACAACTTCCTCAACAGGGTTTACAAATTCTTTGCAGACACCTCCCATTACCACAACGAAAAAGAAGATACAGAGATCCTGAAATCGCTCCATGGCACTATTAAAAAAGTAGGTGGGGATATTGAAGCCCTGCATTTCAATACCGCCATCTCCCAGATGATGATCTTCACCAACCTTTGTATTAAAAAAGGGAAAGTAACCCGGACCACAGCCGAGTCCTTTATCAGAGTCCTGGCACCCTTTGCTCCGCACCTGGCTGAGGAGATCTGGAGCATTCTGGAGAATGAGGCCTCCATAGCCGAAACCAGCTGGCCAGCTTTTGATGAATCGCACCTGCAGGAAAACAGCTATGAGTACCCGGTCATGATCAACGGTAAGCTGAGGTTTAAGATCATGCTTCCACTTGATACTCCGGTCGAAGATATCAGGCAGAAGGTATTAGAACATGAGACAGCTCTGAAATGGACAGAAGGGAATGATCCCAAAAGATTTATTCACGTCCCCAACAGGATCATCAATATCGTGGTGTAATGAAGAGCTGGAGAGACCTGGTTGTCATGTTACTGCTTGCTGTGGGAACCGCCATGGCAGCTTCTTTTCTCCCCGGGGATGAGTCCACAGTTGCAGTGGACCCGGCCCTGGAGAACAACGCAAAAAAAGATACCATTGAAACCGCTCCGGTAAAAAAATTGTATGGGATCCCGGTTGCCTCCTATGAGGTACACTCCGGAAAGGTGCGCAGGAATGAAAACCTTGCCGATCTATTGCTTCCTTTTGGCCTGTCCATACAGGAAATATACAAGATCTCCCTGCTGTCCGACACCCTTATTGATGAACTGAAAATCAAGCCCGGGAACAGTTTTTCATTTTTCAAAATCACAGATACCACCTCTGTGGCAACTACATCCTATTTTGTTTATGAAAAGGATCCACTCAACTATGTGAGGATCGGGATTGAGCCCGACTCAATATGGGCAAAGAATGGTAAAAAGCCCATCGAAACCAGGCTTCAATTTGCCACAGGTACCATTGAAACTTCCCTCTGGGAATCCATGCGTGATAACGAGGAAAATCCTATGTTGGCTGTGGAACTGAGTGAAATTTTTGCCTGGTCCATCGATTTCTTTGGAGTTCAGAAGGGAGATCAATATAAAGTGATCTATGAAGAATCGTATGTGGATAACCAATCCATTGGGATCCAAAAGATCCGGGGAGCCTGGTTTTACCATAATGGAACTGATTTCTGGGGCATTCCATTTGAGCAAAACGGAGAGAGGAGTTTTTTTGATGAGAAGGGAAATAGCCTGAAAAAAGCATTCCTTAAAGCGCCACTCAGGTTCTCAAGGATCAGTTCAGGATTTTCCCATTCCAGGCTCCATCCTGTTTTGAAGATCCGCCGGCCACATCATGGTGTGGACTATGCAGCCCCAACCGGCACCCCGGTTCATACTGTAGGAGATGGGGTCGTAAGCAGGAAAGGTTACCAGAAAAGTGGCGGAGGCAATTATGTAACCATTAAACACAACAGTGTCTATTCAACCACCTACATGCACCTTAGCAGGTTTGGAAAAGGGATCAAACAGGGAGTATATGTCAAACAGGGAGAGATAATCGGTTATGTGGGAAGCACCGGACTGGCCACCGGTCCGCACCTGGACTTCCGGTTTTACAAAAATGGTAGTGCTGTCAATCCTTTGAGAGTTGAAGCTCCTCCAGTGGAACCTGTGGAAGAGAAGAACAGAACAGCTTACCTGGTCGTCCGGGCTTTTACCATGCAGGCACTAAAGCTGATGTAGCAATCCAGCCACTACCCTGGGGAAATGCTTATACTCAAGGGAGTGTACCTTTTTTGCCAGAGATTCAGGAGTATCGACCTTATCAACCACACACGTTGCCTGAAAAATAATATCTCCTTCATCGTATTTTTGATTTACATGGTGGATGGTTATCCCAGACTCTCTATCACCATTGGCGATCACTGCCTCGTGTATACGTTTTCCATACATCCCTTTTCCCCCATACTTTGGTAACAGGGCTGGATGAATGTTAACCACCCGTCCTTCAAACATCTCCAGCAATGAATCGGGAACCAGCCAAAGAAATCCCGCCAACACTATAAAATCAATACCCCTGTTCTGTAAAATGGTCAGGACCTCACCTGACTGGTAAAACTGCTCACGATTGAACACAATAGCTTCAATATCTAATGATTGAGCCCGATTTATCACATAAGCATCACTCCTGTTGGCCAGGACCAGTTTTACCAATCCAGATTGATTCCTTCGAAAAAAACGGATCAAGTTCTCTGCGTTTGTCCCTGATCCGGAGGCAAATATGGCTATGTTCTTCATTTTTCTTTGAAAATAGTCGAATTTTGCATTTCTTTGCACCGTTAAAAATAACCAATATTATTAATTAAAATTTTTAGTCATGTCTGACATTGCATCAAGAGTAAAAGCAATTATTGTTGACAAATTAGGTGTTGATGAGAATGAAGTAACTCCGGAAGCCAGCTTCACAAACGATCTGGGAGCCGATTCTCTTGACACAGTTGAGCTTATTATGGAATTTGAAAAGGAATTTAACATGGGCATTCCCGATGACCAGGCTGAAAATATTTCAACAGTTGGGGAGGCCATTAAGCATATTGAAGAAAACGCAGAATAAGCTTTTGTCTTCTCAGAAAAAGTTTTAGTCTTTACGTTCAAAAACTTAGTGGTATGAGACGGGTTGTTGTGACAGGTATGGGGGCATTTACACCCCTGGGAAAAAATGTACAGGATTTCTGGGACGCACTTGTGAAAGGAGAAAGCGGGGCCTGTCTTATTACTCGTTTCGATACAGAAAAGTTCAAAACAAAGTTTGCCTGTGAGATTAAGAATTATGACCCACAGGATTACTTTGACCGAAAAGTGGCAAGGAGACTTGACCCTTACGCCCAGTATGCCCTTATAACAGCTGAAGAGGCTTTTCAGGATGCCGGTCTTGCCGAATTGGATCATAACAAAGATCGCGCTGGGGTTATCTGGGCATCCGGTATAGGCGGGATCGATACCATCACAAATGAGATTACGAACTACGTGGAAGGCGGAAGGACGCCCAGGTTTAGCCCTTTCTTTATCCCAAAGATGATATCAGATATCGCTGCAGGCCATATGTCCATGAAGTATGGCTTCAGGGGTCCCAATTATGCAACCGTATCTGCCTGTGCATCATCTACCAACGCCATTATAGATGCATATAACCTGATTCGCCTGGATATGGCAGATCTATTTATTACAGGAGGATCTGAAGCAGCCATTACAGAAGCCGGGATCGGTGGATTCAATTCCATGCAAGCGATCTCAACCAACAATGATAATTTTAAAACAGCATCCCGTCCCTTCGATGCCAGCCGCGATGGCTTTGTCATGGGTGAAGGAGGTGGGGGATTGATCATTGAGGAGCTGGAACATGCTAAAAAGCGTGGGGCTAAAATTTATGCTGAATTGATAGGCGGTGGCCTCTCAGCTGATGCCCATCACCTTACTGCACCTCATCCCGAAGGAGAGGGTGCAAGGCTGGTGATGCTAAATGCTCTGAGGGATGCTAAGATTGAACCCTCAGCTGTGGATTACATCAACGTTCACGGAACGGCTACCCCGCTGGGTGATCTCTCTGAAACCAAAGCCATAAAAAAAGTTTTCGGGGACCATGCATACAAACTGAATATCAGTGCCACCAAATCGATGACTGGTCACCTTCTCGGTGCAGCCGGAGCCATTGAGTCCATTGCAGTGATCATGTCCATTATAAATGGAATAGTTCCTCCAACCATCAACCTGGAAACCCTGGATCCTGAAATCGATCCTAAGCTGAACCTGACTCCAAACAAGGCCCAGGAACGTGAAGTCAATGTGGGGCTCAGTAATACTTTTGGATTTGGGGGACACAACACTTCTGCTATCTTCAGGAAATTTAACGACTGACCTATTGAAGAACCGGCGGTTCTATGTTGAGCTTGTACGCATGTTGGGATTTCTTCCCCGCCGCATTTCCCTGTACAGGCTAGCATTCATTCCTAAATCAGCTGTTCACAGTCAAAAAGACCCCTTTCTTAATAATGAACGTCTTGAATATCTGGGAGATGCAGTGCTGGATGCCATTGTAGCGGACTACCTGTTCCAAAGGTTCCCGGAGGGGGATGAGGGTTTTATGACCAAGTTGCGTGCATGCATCGTAAAACGCAGAAACCTTGATATCCTGGCCACGAAGATCGAAATTCCGGAGATGATCACCACAGGTGTTACTCCCTCAAATAAATCCAAACACCTTTATGGAAATGCTCTGGAGGCCCTCATTGGTGCCATATACCTGGATCGGGGATATGGTGCTGCCAGGAAGTTTTTCGTACGGAAAATCATGAAGAAACACATTGACCTGACTCAGATTGTAAAAAAGGATCCCGATCACAAAAGCCGGGTCATTGAATGGGCCCAGAAAAATCGCATCGAAGTGGTTTTCAAAAGCGAAGAAGAACATCTGTCCCACAGTAAATACCCTTCGTTTATCTCCACCATCCTGCTGAAGGGAGAGAAGAAAGGAACCGGCAGAGGAAGTTCCAAAAAGGAAGCGGAACAACGGGCTGCCAGGGAAGCACTTTCAACCATTCACAGGGTATAACCCATTCTGTTTTTTACTACTTTTATAGGTAGAACCAATTCCCCAAACCTTGGCGGTTAAGAAACATAAGCTGGAGATGGCCATGGAAGAGGACTTCTGCCTGCTTGGTGTAGTTGCAGATGAGCCTGATTACAAGCTGTGCTGGAGAATTAATCAGGCACTTGAGCTGGGATTTGAAAAACTTGATGACCTGAAACTCTTCCACAGGAAACTACAGGAGGAGCAACTCTTCTCTAATTTTGTCTACAGGGATGAAGATGCTTTAGTTACCTACCGAATTATCAAAAACCGATCTGAACAAGGATATTTTTTAGATGAACTGAAGAACCTGGACTACCTGGTTCATATTCAGGGAGAGATCATCACGGAAAAGATCAATGCATTTATGCAAATCTTAGGGACGCTCTCACATGTAAGAATGTGTGTTCCTGTGGACCTGAAGAAGATCCGAAACAAGGAGCGGTTGCTGCTCTGGTAACTCTGTTAAAACAGCCATCTGTAAAGCGGAAACAGGACTGAATAGACCGGTAGATCCATATTATTCTGATAACCATCCCTGTATAGTGATTGAAGGATCGTCCCCTGTTTTACAAGAGGTCTGAACATTCGGCGATAGAAGGGGAAAAATCCCAGGACCAGGTCAAATACCATATCCATAAAAAAAAGTAATCCGGCCACCACAATGTAAACCAGTCCAGTAGTCTGGATATTAAATCCAGGGCCAAACAGGCTTATTTTGTAAAGTGCAAAGAGCCAGAGCAAAACTTTGATAAGGAGTCCGGTAGTAAGCAGGTAACTCACCTTGGAGCGTACCCTGACAATGGCCAATAACAAGGTAGAAAGAGTGCCACCAGCCACCATCCCAACAATAAACCTCCAAAGGATGCTCTCCACCGGGAAGAATATAAGGCTGGCAGTGATGGAAATGATCTTCACCAGTGAAGATAACATATGAAAATAGTGAGCCCTGGCACTCCGGGGGATCACCACCCTTTTGATCTTGTTTTTGTACTTGGCTGCATGATTCATTGCTCCGAAGGAGCTGATCTTAATATCCACTGTTTTCAGTAATTCTATCCTGTAGGATTTTCCATCGGCCATCGTATTGCTGCAGTAACAACAACGGTCGCCGGTAGCTTGAACGGGTTTCATTTTCATAAAGCCCACCACATTTTTCCATCTGGTCTTGAATTTGCCCAATCGGAACCAGGTGCTTCTTTTCTGGTACATATAGACCATAAGAAAGCCACCAACCACCAGGAAAAAAAAGGTTCCGGCCAGACTGGCGGGATCCATGAAAATGGCAAGGAGAATGGGTAGAACAATGGCTACAACTGCAAACATAAGGGCGAACCCACGAAGCGCATATTTCATGAGAAGAATGGAATCGTGCCACCCGGGCCTGTTGAAATACTCCTCCTCCTTTTTTCTCTTTGCCCTCCTCGCCCTGGCTTGTTGCTGCATCCGCTCACGCTCCTTCCGAAGCACTTCACTGGCTACCCGGTCCTCATAGGTAGCGGCACCTTTTATAGCTTGCTCCGGATGGTCCAGCAGAGAATTATAAGCGGTTGTGATCTCCTGGAACTTCTGCTTAGCACCTTTCGACGAATTGTGATCGGGATGGTATTTCAGGGCCAGCTTCCGGTAAGCAGACTTGATCTGTTTTGCGGTAGCACCGGGAGACAATCCCAGAACCTTATAACGGTCTTTTGGCAACAAGCAGGTACTTTTCCTGCAAGTTATTCAATCCCCATAAACCATCAAAACAAAAGCTGTCCATCCTCCCACCACCACATATAAAAGCTGCCCGCCGGGAGGACGGGCAGCTGTACTAAAACTAACCTTAAACTAAACTACCTGCTATTGCTGTTTTGATTTTTTCTTTACCACGATCACCTTCACATTCTCTCCGTCATGATCCTTGAGGATCTCTTTTAACTCTTCCTCTGCATCATCACCTGAGATCACATAAACTTCCTCCTCCACCTCTTTCAATTCCTTGCTATCCACATGCCATGTGCCATCTTCATCTCCTGAGACAATCACCTTCACCTGCTTTGTCTTCCCCTTTTCCATTTCTATATCCTCACTCACCATGACATCAATGGTCTCCCCATCCCCGCTCTTCATTACTATCACATGTTCTCCATGTGGATGGTCGAAATGCATCATATGCTCTTCATCCCCACTGAGTATCTCCAACAATTTTACCGCATGCTTCGCTTCAGCTGCATCGTCAAACTGATACGTAGTATCCTTGACCACTTTGCCGTCCTTTTTCACCTGTATGGTGATTTCAGTCTTCTCCTGTGCAAACAGGCTGGTTGAAAATATGAATACTGCTGCAAGACTAAAGATTGATAATGGTATCCGTTTTTTCATGTTTGTTGCTCTAGTTTGTCAGGAACAAAAATATTCCAGAATATCGTTACATAGGTTTAAAGGATGTTAAAGATTGTTAAAACGCTCTGTGTGAACCAATGAGGAAAACTATCTTTGGGCCATGAGTCGCACTGTACTTTGGATAGTGACTATTTTCCTGAGCCTGGCCATGATCGCACTGGTGGCTGTTCAGGCTTATTGGATCAAACACTCCATTAAATCTGAAGAGAATCAACTGGGATTGGTAGTCAACCAGGTACTCTCAGAGATCTCCAATGAGCTGGTCCAGAATGAGACAGTTATTAATATCCTGGAGGAGCTCCGCCCGCCGGTCATTCAGCATCAGAGCAGAGCAGTATGGAATTTTCACATCGATTCACGCAGCAATATGAACGAAGATATCATGGTTTATACTCCTCCACACCATTCACTGAAGAACCAGAAAGTTGAAATGATCGATGATTCGGTGGTGGTAATCCTTGGAGAAGATGAGCTAATGCAGGATACCATCCTGATCTCTGCCATGAATCCAGAACATATCCGGATGGAGTTAAGTAAAATATGGAAGGAGCAGGAGTTGTTCGTGGATAAAATTGTAAAGAAGATGCTGGTGGAAGAGGAGGATTTAGAAGACCGGATTTCAGGATCACAGGTGGAGGCTCTTCTGAAAAAAAAATTCACTGAGCGGGGAATCGATATAGGTTTTGACTACGCGATTTACGAGGAGGGGAAAAGTCCCATCTTCCAATCGGAAAACTTCAACGAATATGAAGATTGCAAATACTTCAGGGCGTCACTGTTTCCGGGAGGGATCTTCAATAAGACCACTTTGATCAGTGTCTACTTCCCCAATGAAAAGAGGCATATTTTTAAATCTATGGGAATAATGGGAGGCTCAACACTACTGATCACCCTGTTTATCGTAACGATGTTCTCCCTGGCGCTCTTTATTATCTTTAAGCAAAAGCGACTCTCGGAGATGAAGAACGATTTCGTGAACAACATGACCCATGAATTGAAGACCCCCATCTCTACCATTAGTCTGGCTTCTCAGATGCTCAGTGACCGTTCAATCCCCGACGAGCAGAAAAACCTTTTTCAGATCTCCCGCATCATCCAGGCCGAAAGTAAGCAACTGGGGTTCCAGGTTGAAAGGGTTTTGCAGATGGCCATTTTCGACCATGGTGAGTTGAAACTGAAGTTAGAGGAGGTGGATCTGCACGACATTATTGAGACTGTGGCCCAGAATTTTCTTCTCCAGGTAGATAAGCGGGAAGGTCGACTGGAGTTTTTTCCGGAAGCAGAAGATGCGGTTATTGAAGGAGACGTGATGCATATTACAAACCTGGTCTCCAACCTCATCGAAAATGCCATGAAATATACCAGCCGTACGCCCGAAATACGTCTCGCTACACGGATCGAGAATGGCTCCCTGGTGTTCTCCGTGGCCGATAATGGGATCGGCATCAGCAAAGAGGACCAAAAGCGTATATTCGACAAATTTTATAGGGTACCCACCGGTAACGTCCACAATGTGAAGGGATTCGGTCTGGGTCTCAGCTATGTAAAGCTAATTGTTGAGCAACATCGTGGCTCCATCACACTCAATAGCGAACCCAATAAAGGTTCCCAATTCGATATTCACTTACCTTTGCGGGTAAATTAATACTCTGTCAAATGAACGAGATCAAGAATAGGATATTGCTGGCCGAGGATGATGAAAACCTGGGATCACTACTCCAGGAATACCTTCAGGCAAAAAACTATGAGGCCGATTGGGTAACCAATGGTGAAAAGGCCTTCAGACACTTTGAACAGTTCCATTACGATC
>JAUVKN010000133.1 GCA_030596245.1 Bacteroidia bacterium
AATTATGGAGACGGTTGGTATGGTGGGGTATATGTGGCCGCCATGTATTCACTTGCTTTCTATTCCGATGATATTGAATTCATTGTATCTGAAGCGTTAAAGACCATCCCTGAGAAGAGCGACTTTTATCGGTGTGTCAATGATGTGATCGGATGGTGTTACCAGTTCCCGGATGACTGGAAAAGAACATGGTTTGAGGCAGAAAGGAGATGGTCATCCGATGTAGGTTGTCCCGATGGTGTTTTCGATGCATTTAATATTGATGCCAAGATCAATGCGGCATATATAGTGATCGGATTGCTCTATGGGAATGGGGATTTCGGAAAGACAGTGGATATCAGTACCAGGTGTGGTCAGGATTCTGACTGTAATCCGGCCAGCGCCGGAGGTATCCTGGGAGCCATGATTGGATACGATGGGATCCCGGAATACTGGAAACAGGGTCTCGACAAGGTGGAGGAGATGGATTTCAGATATACCACCATTTCCCTGAATGATGTATACGACATGAGCTTCAGGCATTCTCTGGAGATGATTGTCGCCAATGGTGGGAAAGAGGGTGAACAGGAGGTAACCATTCCCCTTGAGACACCTCTCGCTGTTAAGTACGAAAAGGCCTTTGAGGGGCACTTTCCGGTGAAAAGTCTTGCTGTAAACTGGGGTGGGAACCAGCTTTTGTATGGGGGTGATACCGAATACGGGTTTGAATTTACCGGAAAAGGTTTTGTGGTCTCGGGAGGTGCCAGGAAGCTATCGGGAATCACTGAAGAGATGGACCTGGTGGTGGAGGTGTTTGTGGACGGACAACTAATTGAAGAGGCAATCCTTCCAACCCTTCACCGTGCCAGAAGGCACGATATTACATGGAAATATAACCTGGAAGATGGTGATCATGATGTAAGAATTATCTGGAAGAATCCTGTGGAGGGTTATAAAGTTGAGGTGAACAAGGTGATTATTTATGGCCCTGAGCCGGCCAGTTAATTTTTTGATAAACAGATCATGGTCCCGACTGGGTAGTGCTTTCAAACTTACAAATAAAATCATTTAAACTGATGAAAAAAGGGATACTGATGCTACTCGTTGGAACGTTCCTTTTGGGATGTACCAACCGGGAAAACAGAGATTCAACAACCAGAAGTGCAGATGTGATCATTTATGGCGGAACCTCTGCTGCAGTGACAGCAGCTGTTCAACTTTCCATAATGAACAGATCCGTGATTATTGTCTCTCCCGATATCCATCTCGGCGGACTCACCTCCTCCGGATTGGGATTTACAGATACCGGTAATAAAGAGGTTATCGGTGGATTGTCCCGGGAATTTTACCAAAGAATTTATGACTACTACCAGGAACCGGAAACATGGAGATGGCAGCAGATGGAGGAGTACGGAAACAAGGGACAGGGTACTCCTGCCATCGATGGTGACCAGAGGACCATGTGGATATTTGAACCACACATTGCAGAGCAGGTATTTGAAGATTTCATTCATGATTTTGACATCGAGATATACCGTGATGAGTGGCTGAACCGGGAAGAAGGGGTGACAAAAGTGGATGGAAAAATTGAATCTATAACAACCCTCAGTGGCCGGACCTATGAAGGAGAAGTTTTTATTGACGCCACCTATGAAGGTGATTTGATGGCTTCAGCTGGAGTGAGTTACCATGTAGGAAGGGAAGCCAACAGTGTATACAATGAACAGTGGAATGGTTGTCAGGTTGGGATATTGCATCACGGCCACCATTTTGGTGAGATGAAGGTCAGCCCCTATATAGTACCCGATGATCCCTCAAGCGGGGTTTTGCCACGCATCTCAACTGATGATCCGGGTGTGAGAGGAGAAGGCGATCAAAGAGTGCAGGCATATTGTTTCAGAACGTGTCTGACCAATGAAACAGAGAATCGGGTTCCATTCCAAAAGCCGGCAGACTATGATTCGACACAGTATGAACTACTCATCAGAATATTCGAAGCTGGCTGGCACAATGTGTTCAGCAAGTTCGATGCCATCCCAAATCTGAAAACTGATGTAAATAACCATGGTCCATTTAGTTTTGATAATATCGGGATGAATTATGATTACCCGGAGGCAACCTACCAGCGGCGGAATGAGATTATCCGTGAGCATGAGAATTATCAACAAGGATTGCTCTATTTCATTGCCAGTGATCCAAGGGTTCCTAAGCACATTCAAACTGAGATGAAAAAATGGGGCCTGGCAAAGGATGAGTTTCCTGACAACGGGCACTGGCCACACCAGATCTATGTCCGCGAAGCACGGAGAATGCTTGGTGAATTTGTGATGACAGAAAATGAGATTTTCGGGAGAGCCCCGGTTAACCAATCTATTGGCATGGGATCCTATACCATGGATTCGCATAATACCCAGCGATATATTACACCGGAAGGGTATGTGCAGAATGAGGGGGATATTGGTGTGCACCCCGAAAACCCTTATAAGATCAACCTGGGGTCCATTTTACCTCGTAAGGCAGAGTGTTTCAACCTTCTGGTACCTGTTGCTGTTTCCAGCTCCCATATTGCTTTTGGATCCATCCGCATGGAGCCGGTTTTTATGATACTGGGACAGAGTGCTGCGATTGTAGCTGCTATGTCGGTAGAGACAGATCGGAGCATTCCGGAGATTCCCTATGATGAAATCAGGATCGTTTTACTGGATAACGGACAGATCTTGAAGCTAAAGTAAAATACCATATCTTTAAAGAAGAGATTAACCAAACTTATAACTTATGAAATCCCACACTATTTTCCTGCTCGGCCTCTTGCTGATTGGCTCAGTTACTGTCAGGGCAGAGCTTTCAATTACCTCATTGAAAACCGATTATAAAACCAATCCGATCGGTATTGATAATCCGAAGCCAAAACTCAGCTGGATTATTCAGTCAGACCAGATGAATACCATGCAGAAATCTTACGAGATAAGGGCCTCCCTGAACCTGAAAGACGTTCAGAAAGGTCGGAATCTCCTGTGGAAAACCGAACAGGTTGCTACTTCAAAGAGTATACATGTTAAATATGCCGGATCACCGCTGCACTCTTTCCAGCGGATTTACTGGCAGGTGCGGATCAGGGATAACCATGGTAAAACAAGCAAATGGAGTGAGGTGGCATTCTGGGAAATGGGATTTGTTTTTGACACAGCATGGGAAGCTGACTGGATCTCACCGACCTGGGAAGAGGATATCACTGTCTCGGAGCCATCCCCCTATTTGAGAAAGGAGTTTAAACTTGGCAAAGAGATTAAAGATGCCAGGTTGTATATCAGTTGTCACGGACTCTACCAGGTTGAGATCAATGGCAACAGGGTCGGCGACCAGGAGTTCACACCGGGCTGGACCAGTTACGATACCAGGTTGCAGTACCAGACATATGACGTAACTGATAACCTGAAGCAAAATGGAAACACCCTGGGGATCATCCTGGGGGATGGCTGGTTCCGTGGTAACCTGGGATGGGTAAAAAACGGGAACATCTGGGGTACACAGTTGGCCGCCATAGCACAGTTGATGGTATCCTTCACCGATGGTTCAACGGAGATCATCGCTACGGACGATTCATGGAAGGCAACGACTGGTCCAATCATTGAATCGGATATTTACAATGGAGAGGTTTATGATGCCACCAGGGAATTGACAGGTTGGAGCAGTCCGGGTTATGATGATTCGGGATGGATGAATACCCAGGTTGTTGAGATCTCTAAAAATAAGCTGATTGCGCCTGAGGGTCCGCCAGTCAGGATCATCAATGAACTGGAACCACTGCTCATTACCAGGGTGGGAGATGACTGGTTGGTGGATATGGGACAGAACATGGTGGGCTGGATCAGGATAAAAGCCAGCGGTAAAAAAGGTGACGTCATTACACTGAAGCATGCAGAGGTGCTGGACAATGAGGGGAACATCTATTACGAAAATCTGCGACGAGCAAAACAGACCAATACCTACCATCTCAAAGGAGGCAGCGAGGAGACATTTGAACCCCATTTCACGTTTCAGGGATTCAGGTACGTTATGGTTTCAGGTTATCCGGGCAGGCTTGATGCTGATGCGATCAAGGGGATTGTGATCCATTCCGACATGGAACCGGCAGGTACGTTTACCTGCTCTGATCCCCTGATCAACCAGCTGCAACACAATATTGTATGGGGCTTAAAAGGTAATTTCCTGGATGTTCCCACCGATTGTCCCCAGCGGGACGAACGGCTTGGGTGGACCGGTGATGCTCAGGTATTTGCTCCCACTGCCTGTTTCAATATGGATGCAGCCTCTTTTTATACCAAATGGTTGAAAGACCTGACTGCTGATCAGGACGACGATGGCAGTATTCCTCATGTGATTCCAAATATGCTGGGACATGGAGGTGCTACAGGCTGGGCCGATGCCGGTGTGGTGATCCCCTGGGTGATGTACCTGGATTACGGGGATGTTTCGGTACTGGAAAACCAATATGAAAGCATGAAGAGATGGATCGGTTATATGAAGCAACGTGCCGGGGATAATTTAATCTGGGAAGGTGATAAGCATTTTGGAGACTGGTTATCTTTTGATGCCAGCAGGTCCGATTATATGGGGGCATATACCGTCAAAGACCTGATTGCCACCGCATACTATTCCTACTCCTCCCGACTGGTTTCAAAAGTTGCAACTGTCCTGGGAAAGGATGATGATGCCAGGTATTTCAGTGAACTTTCGGACAGGGTCAAAAGTGCTTTCAATGATGAGTTTGTTACCCCCAATGGCCGACTGGTGGCGCACACTCAGACGGCTTATACCCTGGCACTTGCATTTGATCTGCTGGATGAGGAGACTGCTGAAAAAAGTGCAGGCTTCCTGGCCGGAGATGTGGAGCAATTTGGTCATATCACCACAGGCTTCCTGGGTACTCCTCTCATATCGCTGACCCTCACTGATCAAGGCAGGAACGACCTGGCCTATCAACTGTTGAACCGGAAAGAGTATCCATCATGGCTCTACCCGGTGACCATGGGTGCTACTACCATATGGGAGCGATGGGACGGTCAGAAACCTGACTCTACATTCCAGAATAAGGGCATGAATTCATTCAATCATTATGCCTATGGTGCCATTGGAAAATGGATGTACCAGGTGGTGGCCGGCATCGGA
The DNA here is from genome assembly GCA_030596245.1 of Bacteroidia bacterium. Classification (GTDB taxonomy): domain Bacteria; phylum Bacteroidota; class Bacteroidia; order Bacteroidales. The sequence goes on from JAUVKN010000133.1 coordinate 5,149, forward strand.
ATTGATCCCGACCAGCCAGGTTATAAACACATCATCATCCATCCTCGTCCGGGAGGAGGTCTGACCTCTGCCAGGGCAACCCATAAAAGCATGTATGGAGAGATCGTGTCGGGCTGGATCCTGGAAGATGACCAGCTGACCATGGAGGTGAAAATTCCTGTCAATACAAGTGCTACATTACATATACCAGGAACATCCGATGACATATTGATTAATGGAGACAACATGGGTGATTCAGGGATAGAATTTAAGGAGGCGGATGGGAAAATGGTTGGTGTAATTGGCTCTGGAAGCTACACCATTATAACAAAACAATAAGATGAAGAGATTGAATTCCATGCAGTTAATAAGCCTTCTGTTGATCGTTGCATCCTGCAGTAGTGAACCGAAACAGCAAGTGATCGATACCCCAAACATCCTCTTTATTGCGGTGGATGATCTTCGACCGGAATTAGGGTGTTACGGGATGAATCATATCCAGTCGCCCAACATCGACAGGCTGGCAGCTGAAGGGACCCGTTTCGATCGTTCCTACTGCAACATCCCCGTTTGCGGAGCCTCACGGGCAAGCCTGATGACCGGGCTTCGACCGGCCAGGAACAGGTTTCTGACATATTACACCCGGGCAGACGAGGATGCACCCGCGATCACCACCCTGCCACAGCATTTTCGCAACCAGGGTTATCATACCATAAGCAATGGAAAGATATTTCACCACGATAACGACGCAGAACAAAGCTGGGATGAGATCTGGCATCCGGAATCGAATAGCAAATCGTGGAGGGATTACGTACTTCCTGAAAATATCATGGCCGACACATCCAATACCAGGAGAGGTGCTCCGGTTGAAAGAGCAGATATTCCGGACAATGTCTACAAGGATGGGAAAACTGCTGAAAAAGTGATCAGTGACCTCCGGAAATTGAAAAAATCTGAAAAGCCATTTTTCCTGACTGCAGGATTCCTGAAACCTCATTTACCATTCAATGCACCGGAAAAATATTGGGCGATTTATGATGGAAAGGTCCGGTTGCCGGATAACAACTACCCCCCCGAGAATGCGCCACGGGAGTCACTCCATAATTTTGGGGAGTTGAGATCGTATGCGGGGATCCCGGAAAAGGGACCCGTCTCTGATGAGATGGCCCTGGATCTGATCCATGGCTATTACGCTTGTGTGAGTTATACAGATGCACAAATCGGGAAAATCCTGGACGAGTTAGAGCGTCTGGAACTGGAGGAAAGTACCATAGTGATCCTGTGGGGAGACCATGGCTGGAACCTTCGGGAACATGGCCTGTGGTGCAAGCACTGCAACTATGAAACTTCCCTGCATACACCACTGATTTTGAAGGTGCCCGGATCAAAACAGGTGAAGTCAACCCGGGAAATTGTGGAGTATGTAGACATCTATCCCACATTGTGCGAACTGGCTGGTCTTGACTTGCCTGATCACCTGCAGGGGGAGAGTTTTAAGGAACTGTTGTTCGATGAGAGGGCCCAAAGCGATGGTGTGGCCATATCACAATGGTATGCTGGTATCACCACAATCAGGGAAAACTATTTTTATACGGAATGGGTCAACGACCAGGATAGCGCTTATGCCAGGATGCTCTATGACCATGCAGTGGATCCTGGAGAGAATGTGAATATTTCGGAACAGCAACAAAATGCCGAGGTTATTCGGCAATTGAGCCAGGAGATGAGAAAAAGCAGGGCAGAAAACTACTTTAAGTAATACCTGATATTTGATACGATTGTTCATCTAAATCCAATACCATGAAATGGAGCTTCTATTTTGTCGTGCTGATTCTGCTTGCCAGTTGTACAATTGAGAAATCATCAGCATCTGGTGATTCAACTGATGACCGGTCAGGAATTAACATAAGTCCGGATCACCCCCAATATTGGGAATACAATGGTGAACCGGTCTTGCTCTTAGGTGGATCCGATGAGGATAACCTGTTCCAATTGCCAGGACTGGAAGCACATCTGGATCTGCTGGCATCCGTGGGTGGTAACTATGTGAGAAATACCATGTCGAGCCGTGATACGGGCAATGTCTGGGCATTTGGATTGGATGCGGAAACAGAAAAATACAACCTGAACCGGTGGAATGAAGAGTACTGGAAACGGTTTGAGCGTTTCCTTGAACTCACTTCCGAGCGGGAGATTTTTGTACAGATTGAGGTGTGGGCCACCTTTGACTTCTACAGGGAAAACTGGGATGTGAATCCGTTTAACCCGGTGAACAATGTTAGTTACACTGCTTACCGTACAAAACTACCGGAAAAGGTTGACACTCATCCAACCCTGTGCGAAAATCCGTTTTTCTGGTCCATTCCTTCCCATCAGAACAACATGACTTTATTGACTTATCAGCAACGGTTTGTGGACAAATTGCTCTCCTATTCATTGCACTTTGATCATGTGCTGTATTGCATCGACAATGAAACCTCTGTGACATCTGATTGGGGAAAGTTCTGGTCGGAATACATACGGAAAAAGGGACTTGAAAAGGGGAAGCAGCTCCATGTGACTGAAATGTGGGACCCCTGGGATCTGAACCATATCTCCCACAGGGAGAGCTTCGACCATCCGGAAACCTATTCCTTTGTGGAGATATCTCAAAACAATCATCAGCGCGGTGAGAACCAGTGGAACAATGGTTTATTTCAGATAGAGAGACTCAGGAAGGCAGGAAATCTCAGGCCGGTAAACAATGTGAAAACATACGGGGCTTATGGAGGCAGGCATGGGGGAGGTACCCAGAATGGTGTTGAGAGCTTTATACGCAGCACCCTTTTTGGTGCAGCAGCAGTGCGGTTCCACAGGCCACCCTCGGGACTTGGATTGAGCGATACTGCCCGCGCCGTGATCAATAGTCTGAGAATGGCCACAGACCGGATGGACTTCTTCAACGCAGTCCCTTACAATGATTTGCTGAGTGAACGGCAGGAAAATGAAGCTTATTGCAGGGCCATTCCCGGAGAAGAGGTGCTGGTATACTTTCCGGATGCAGGCGAAGTGGTACTGGACCTACAAACTTCCGTTGGCCTGACCACGATAAGCAAACTGGAGATCCTGACAGGAGAATGGACCGATGTGGAGATACCGGTCAAAAACAGTAAAGTGAAGTTAGTGAGCGATGGAAAGCATATGGTCTACCTGGTAACCAAACAATAGATCCGTGATTAAACCGATCGTTCCATTAATAATGTTGTTTCAAAAGAGTCAATGATCAAATAACCTCAATAACCACAAAATTGATATACCCATGAGACAGCTCATTTTTACATTGTTTTTCGTAATACTTTCAGCATCAGGATTTACACAGAATAAGATCCTCCCCCTCTGGGAAGGTGATCCTCCCAACTACAGGGAGACCGGTGAGGTGACCATCTGGGACACATCAGATATTGTGAGGGTAAGGCTGGTTCAACAACCCGATATTGCTGTGTTCCTCCCCTCAAAGAAGAATGCCACTGGCGAGGCAGTGATAATATGTCCGGGCGGAGGATACCATATCCTTGCCTATGATTGGGAGGGGAGTGATATTGCCCGTTGGCTTAATTCCCATGGTATTGCTGCTTTTGTTCTGAAGTACCGGCTTCCGGGTTCAAAAAGTAATATAGTGCCTTATAAATCTCCGCTTATGGATGCCCAGAGGGCCATGCGACTGGTCCGGTATCATGCAAATGCGTGGAATGTGGATGCTGGTAAGATAGGTATTATGGGTTTTTCAGCAGGAGGTCATCTTGCTTCCACCCTCTCCACCCATTTCGATGCTGGAGACCCGTCCAACGATGATCCTGTGGAGCAGATGAGCTGCAGACCCGATTTTTCGGTGCTTATCTACCCGGTTGTCTCCTTCACTGCTGACTTCTCCCATGCCGGATCACATAAAACCCTGCTCGGTGAGGATGCAGATGACAAGCTGGTTAGACATTTTTCCAATGAATTGCAGGTAACTGAAGAGACTCCGCCTGCAATCCTGATCCATTCAGGAGATGATAAGGTCGTTCCGGTTGAAAACAGCATTGTATATTATGAGGCACTGCTGGAAAACCAGATCGCAGCCGAGTTACATATCTATCCATATGGAGGACACGGATTCTCCCTTGCCATTGGACAGGGCCATCTCTCCACATGGCCCAACCGTGTGATTGAGTGGATCAACTATTTGTATGAATAGGCGAAATGCTGATGCTGGTTGACCAAATATCTGACAAAGTTTCGGATCAGAAAATATTTGGAGATTTTCTTTTGTTGAATTAAAAAATTCCTCTATTTTTGCGACGCATTTGAATGATGCACGTTCTAAGATAAAATACCATAGTCATCAATAGATTAAGGTCTGGTAGTTCAGTTTGGTTAGAATGCCGGCCTGTCACGCCGGAGGTCGCGGGTTCGAGTCCCGTCCAGACCGCAATTAAAGCCTGGAAGTCACTGACTTTCAGGCTTTTCTTGTATTAACAACCAGATGCCACGTCAGATTAACAACCAGAATTAACAACTATGTATTAATTTGGATTCTTCGTCCGCATCGACTGATAACGATAGGATGTCGTTGTAATTTACTGATACACAAAGGTCTATCAGGTGGTAATAAGGATTCATTTTCTACAATTTCATCCCATGCATTTTTTCATCCAGTTCTTTCCAATTAAGAATATGCTTAGATAGCTCTGTTGGAGCTACAAAAACCTCAGTATTTATTGGGGTTTTTGCATTAGCAGTGTCTTATTCAGTGTCTTTAATGGAATAATCGTACTTGTTTTAATTAAAAATACTGAATGCTCTTAAAACATGCTGTACTGCTGGTCAATTTTGGGGTGGAAAGTCCCAATAATAACAAATGGATTTGGGGCATTTTTAATATGATGAATCAATGTCGTTCCCATGTAGAAAAATAAATCCTTGGTTAACGCAAAGTCATCATAGTATTTCCTCCTTACATCCCAACATGCCTTTTCTTCATTCCCATCATGTTGTTTT
>JAUVKN010000214.1 GCA_030596245.1 Bacteroidia bacterium
TTAGCGATACGTTTCTGATTTAATTATTTACCTTTGCAGCCGCTTTGCCACAATGGCAAATTTTCCCACAGTGTGATGGGGAATTAATCATCAACTTAATTCTGAGTAGCACAACAAAATGAAAAAAATTTCAATCAGCGCAGAAAAGCGCACCGAACTGGGTAAAAAATCTACCCGCGATTTAAGAAAAGCTGACCATGTTCCATGTGTGATGTACGGAGGTACGGAAGTGATCCATTTCCATGCACATGAAAATGACTTCAGGGGCATTGTATATACCCCCGATGCATTTATCGTTGAGATTAAGATCAATGGTGATGTGCGAAAGGCCGTTTTGCAGGAGCTGCAGTTCCACCCGGTAACTGACAAACTGAACCACATCGATTTCGTTGAGATATCTGATGACAGGCCGGTTACTGTAGTGTTGCCCATCATGCTGGTTGGTGCAGCCATTGGTATTAAGAATGGTGGCAAGCCCCGTCAGAGAAGGCGTGTACTGAAGGTACGCGGACTGATTAAAGATCTGCCCGATACACTGGATATTGACATCACTGATGTTGAGATCGGAGATGTAATCAAAATCGGCGACCTCTCATATGATAACCTGGAGATCCTCGATCCTTCACGTTCCATGATCTATGCTGTTGTATCTTCACGTATAAGCATGAAGGGTATGGAGCTTGAAGAGCCAGAAGTTGAAGCTGTAGAAGGTGAAGAAGGCGAGGAGGGTGAAGAAGCACCCGATGCTGATGGTGCACCTGCAGAGGATTCAGGAGCAGAAGATTAACATCAAGGCCCTGAGATTACCTTCAAGGCCCTAAGGCCATTAAGGCCCTGAGATTAACTTCAAGGCCCTGAGATTAACTTCAGTCCTGAGATTACCTTCAGGCCCTGAGATTAACTTCAGTCCTGAGATTAACTACAAGGCCCTGAGGCCAACTGTTAGAGCTTAGACCTATGAAATACCTGGTAGTTGGATTGGGGAACTTAGGACCAGATTACGCACATACGCGTCATAATATAGGATTTGATATATTGGATGCCCTTGCCGGGGTGTCCAATATCTCTTTTAATGACAAGCGTTACGGTTTTGTCTGTGAGATGAAATACCGGGCACGCACTTACTGGCTCCTGAAACCCTCCACTTTTGTTAACCTGAGCGGCAATGCAGTCCGCTACTGGCTCAAAAAGCTAAAACTTCCCGTGGAAAACCTGATGGTGGTGGTGGATGATATTGCCCTGCCATTCGGCACACTGCGCCTTCGGGCCAAAGGAGGAGACGCCGGCCACAATGGCCTGGCCCACATCAATACCATTTTAGGATCCAGTGGTTATGCCCGCCTTCGTTTCGGGATCGGGAATGATTTCTATTCGGGCCAACAGGTTGACTATGTACTGAGCGGATGGACCGAAGAGCAAGAGAAGCAATTACCCGAACGGATGGAGATGGCCGGAGAGATCATCAAATCCTTTGGAGTGATCGGATTGCAGCGGACCATGAATTTATTCAATAATAAATAAATTCTAGTGCCAGATGCCAGATGCCAGATGCCAGGTGCCTCGTGCCTAGTTCTCATTGCCAGGTACCTTGTGTCGTCCTGAAAAATATCTAGATACGTATTTAACTCACTAACAATCAATAACTAATAACCATTTTCTCATGATCAAAGAGTTAATTCTGAAGAATCGTTCCTACCGCCGTTTTCAACAGGAAGTTCCGCTGTCCATGGAGCTGTTGAGAGAGATGGTGGAGGCAGCCAGGTTGTCGGGATCAGCCAGGAACATGCAGCCCCTGAGGTACATGTTATTTAATGAGTCAGCCGATTGTGCCAGGATCTTTCTTACACTGGCCTGGGCCGGGTACCTGAAAGAGTGGCCCGGACCTTCTGAAGGTGAGCGACCTTCGGCTTATATTGTTCAGCTGGGTGATCTGGACCTGACCGACGATTGGTGGTGCGATGACGGGATTGCTGCGCAGAGCATGCTTCTGACTGCTGTTGAAAATGGGTTTGGTGGTTGCATTATCGGTTCGGTACAACGCGAGAAGTTGCGCTCCATCCTCAGCATCCCTGAACACTACAAGATCATCCAGGTGCTGGCTCTCGGCAAACCAGATGAAAAGGTTGTCATAGATGAGGTTCAGGATGGTGATATCAAATACTGGCGGGACGAACAGGGCATTCACCACGTTCCCAAAAGAGCTCTTCAGGAGCTGATCATTGGCTGATGATCACTGTACTTATTCCATAAAGGTTAGTAACATTAGGTAATTTCTTACTGCGTTCCACTGTGAAAGTGAAACTATCGCTTTGGGAATGTTACCTATTTAGCTAACTTTGCCATGCTTGAGAATAAGTTTCACAGGGAGTTTATATTTTTTAAAGATGTTTTCTGGGATTTTTATAGGAGTCTTAATCAGAGTGCTCAAAAGAAGATTGAATGGACGCTCGGCCTAGTCAGAGACCTTCCAGTCATCCCCATGAAATATTTTAAATCCATTAAGGGAGTAAAAGGACTTTATGAGATCCGAGTTCAAGTTGGTAATAACGCATATAGGATCTTCTGTTGTTTGGATAGAGAAAAAAAAATTCTTCTGCTTAATGGATTTGTAAAGAAGTCAAATAGAACTCCTAAAAAGGAAATTCTTAAGGCCATAAGACTTAAATTGGAATATTTCAATGAAAAAGGAGATAGATTATAAAAGCATCAGGTCTTTCGACGACCTCCTTGATATAAAATATGGGAAAAAAGGTGAGCCTGAGCGTGATGAATGGGAGCTGGAATATGAATCATTTAAGTTAGGAGTAATCATATATGAGCTCAGAAAAAAAAGAAAGCTAACCCAGCAGCAATTGGCTGATAAGTGTGGTACAACCAAATCGTATATTAGCAGAATCGAAAATGATGCAAGTGATATCAGGTTATCCACACTTATGAGAATAGTACACCGGGGATTGGGAGCTAAATTGCATTTGTATGTTGATTAGCTTATAGATTGGGATTGTGTGTCACCATAATGTTTTAGTTATCTTTGCTTTAGAAAAAATCAAAGGTTTAATCCAAAAAAGTTAGTGTAAATTGACCAAACTAAGCGTAAATATCAACAAGATCGCCACACTGCGCAATGCAAGGGGAGGGAACATTCCCGATGTGCAAAAGGTGGCGGTGGATTGTGAGCAGTTCGGGGCGCAGGGGATCACCGTGCATCCAAGGCCCGATGAGCGGCACATCCGTTACAGCGATGTGGAGTTGCTAAGGCCACTGGTAACCACCGAATTCAATATCGAAGGGTATCCGTCCGACTCGTTTATCAAACTGGTAACCACAGTGAAGCCCCACCAGGTTACCCTGGTTCCTGATCCACCCGATGCCATCACCTCATCAGAAGGATGGGATACCATCAAGAACCGGGATTTCCTTATGGATATAATTGGGGAATTCCAGAGACATGGGATCCGGACCTCTATTTTTATAGGGACCGAACCGGAGCTAATTGAGGGTGCTGCAAAAGTGGGCACCAACAGGGTGGAGTTATACACCGAACCTTATGCAATCCAATATCCCGATGATCCGGCTACCGCTGTAAAACCTTTTGTGGAAGCGGCAACAGTGGCCAGGGATGCGGGACTGGAACTGAATGCAGGGCACGATCTGAACCTGGATAATCTACGGTACATGAAGCTCAACATTCCCTGGCTCAAGGAGGTATCCATCGGACATGCCCTCATCGCCGATGCCCTCTATTACGGTCTTCAGAATACAATCCAGATGTACCTTCGCCAACTCCGCGATTAGTATTTTCCCGACAGACATTATGACATTGCGACTTTGACATTACGACTTTGACATTACGACATTACAGACATTACGATTCTACGACATTACAGACATATTTTATGATCATTGCCGAACAGAAAAGAAAAGAGAATATAGCCGAGTATTTGATTTACATGTACCAAGTTGAAGATATGATCCGTGCCAACAAACTTGACATCGGGAGCATCGAACAAACACTGATCAACAAGTTCGAGGTAGCTTACGAGGTGAAACGGGAGATGCGTGAATGGTACAAAACGCTCATCACTATGATGCGGGATGAACAGAAAGAGGAAGCAGGTCATCTGAACATCCTGAACAATACAGTGGAACAGCTTCATGAGATGCATCATCAGATCCTTGACCAGGGGATCGATACCTCTTATAAGCAGATATACGATCGGGGGAAGATCCACATTGAAGCGCTAAGGATGCGTTCAGGCCATGGCAAGGAGAACGATATTCAGGTGGCCCTGAATGGGTTGTACGGATTGCTTATCCTGAAGTTGAAGAAGACTCCCATCACCGAAGAGACCACCAAAGCTTTTGATACCATTCGGGAGCTGGTGGCCGAGCTCTCCTTCAGGTATATGGAGGGATCGAAGTAAAGGGTGACGGAAAAGGGGAAGGACAAGTGGTGACAGAAAAGGGTGAAGGAAAAAGTGACAGAAAAAGGTGACGGAAAAGGGTTACAGAAAAAGTGGTGAAGGAAAAGTAGTGACAGAGAAGTGGTGACGGAAAAGCGTGACAGAAAAGTGGTGATAGACAAGGGTGAAGGAAAAGTGGTGACAGAAAAAGTGAAGGAAAAGTGGTGACGGAAAAGGGGAAGGACAAGTGGTGACAGAAAAGGGTGAAGGAAAAAGTTACAGAAAAAGGTGACGTAAAAGTGGTGACGGAAAAAGTGAAGGAAAAGGGTGACGGAAAAGGGTTACAGAAAAAGTGGTGACGGAAAAGTGGTGATAGACAAGGGTGAAGGAAAAGTGGTGACGGAAAAAGTGACGGAAAAGGGTGACGGAAAAGGGTTACAGAAAACGCAAGGCGGGATAACAGATGAAACTTTTTTATAGAAAATACGGTGAGGCGGGGCCGCCGATGGTCATTGTACATGGTCTGTACGGTTCGGGTGATAACTGGATCTCCATTGCCCGGGAGCTATCTTCCCGTTTTGAGGTGTATGTGGTGGACCAGCGGAACCATGGTCAGTCGCCCCATTCAGACATTCATGATTATCCCACCATGCGGGATGACCTTCGGGAGTTTATGGATGACCGGGGCATTGAGAAGGCTGTATTGATTGGTCACTCCATGGGGGGGAAGGCCATCATCTCCTATGCCCTGAGCTGGCCGGAGCAGGTGCAGTCACTGATTTCGGTTGACATTGCTCCAAAGTCGTATCACGAACTGGGAATCGATTCCCATACGGCAGCCCTCCACGGAAAGATGATCGATTCCATGTTGGAGTTAGATTTGTCAGTGGCCGCGAGTCGTGAGGATATAGATCTGGCACTTCGGCCTAAGATCGGGTCTGACCGGATACGCAGTTTCCTGTTGAAGAATGTGCGAAGAGATAAGGATGGGATCTTCAGATGGAGGATCAACCTGGAAGCGTTGCGCGACAATCTGGACCATATCATGGATGGATTGGATACGGAGAAAATTATTGCTGAAGGCGGGATCACCGGATTTCCCGCACTTTTTGTCTCAGGCGCCAACTCTGACTATATCAGGGTGGAGGACTATGGTTTAATCCGCTCCATATTTCCGGTGGCCGATATTGTGACCATCCCAAATGCAGGACACTGGGTTCATGCCGAACAGCCTGCCTTGCTGGTTAAGAATATCAAGTATTTCCTGGATATTTAGCCCAGTTTTGCGTTGGTGTCGGTGATAAATCCCATGATCTCTTTTCTGCCGGTGCCTTTTATGGCGCTTGACTCAAAGATCAGAGGCAGCTCTTCCCAGCTCTTCGAAAGTTCTTCCTTAAGAAGTCCCATGGTTTTGGACTTCTCTTTCTGGGTCACTTTATCTATTTTGGTGTATACGATCACAAAGGGCAGGTTGCTGTCGCCCAGCCATTCGATAAAGTCCAGGTCCAGCTGCTGGGGAGGGATGCGGGCATCCACCAGCACAAAAAAGCAAACCAGGTTGGACCGCCGGGTGGCATACTGTTCGATCATGCGGGCAAAGGATTCCCGGTCTTTTTTGGAGACCTTGGCGTAACCATACCCTGGCAGGTCGGCCAGGAACCACTCATTGTTGATCTTAAAGTGGTTGATCAGTCGTGTCTTCCCGGGAGTGGAGGAGGTTTTGGCCAGTTTTTTTCGTTCAACCAGCATGTTGATCAGTGAGGATTTGCCTACATTGGAGCGTCCGATAAAGGCGTATTCGGGGATTTGCTCTTTGGGACACAGGGTGACATTCGGACTGCTGGAGATAAATTCGGCTTTGGTGATGTTCATGGTGGTGGATCTGATGGTTCTGGCGGTGGTTCTATTGGTTCATGGCTGTGGATCTGATGGTTCTGGCTGTGGATCTGATGGCTCTGGCGGTGGTTCTATTGGTTCATGGCTGTGGTTCTATTGGTTCATGGCGGTGGATCTGATGGTTCTGGCGGTTGATCTGATGGTTCTGGCGGTTGATCTGATGGTTCTGGCTGTGGATCTGATGGCTCTATTTAATATATATCTCCAGCAGGGTGGTGGGTTCTGACGGGACAATGGCCATGTTTTTCAGTTCTGCGGGGATCAGGATGGTTTCACCCTTTTTGATCTTCTCCACTCCACCCGGGTAAGATATTCCGGCCTTGCCTTCCATGCACATGTAGATCACAAATGAATCGATCATGTTGAAATCCTTCTCCACCGGCTGGTCCAATTGAATGACACTGGTTGTAAAGTAGGGGGAGTCCACTGCCGTAACTGTGCTGTTCTTAATGGTCTGGTAATGGGTCTGATAGTCAGGATGAAACTGGAAATCGATGGCATCCAGGGCCAGGTCGGTGTGGAGTTCGCGGGAATTTCCTTGATCATCCACCCGGCCCCAGTCATAGATGCGGTAGGTAAGATCAGAGGTCTGCTGGATCTCGGCCAGCAACACTCCGGCTCCGATGGCATGGACCCTTCCGGCAGGCATGTTGTAGATATCCCCTTTGGACACCTGCTCATGGTTGAGGATCTCTTTCAGGGTCCCTTCCCTGAAATGTGCCAGGTACTGTTCCTGGTCCATTTCCCGGTTGAATCCGGAAATGAGTTCTCCATTCTCCGATTCCACAATGTACCACATCTCGGTCTTTCCGTTAGCGTTATGTCTCGCCTGTGCCAGGGCATCATCGGGATGCACCTGGATGCTCAGGAAATCGCTGGCATCGATGAATTTGATAAGCAGTGGAAATTCCAGTCCAAACTTCTCATAGATCTTGTCACCCACCAGATCACCCATGTACACCTCCACCACCTCCTGGAGGCTGTTCCCTGACAGGAACCCATTTTCAACCATCGAGATCTCTCCAGTTACGCTGGAAATCTCCCAACTTTCACCGGCCTTCCCCGATGCGTTCTTTCCTAACACATCCCTTAACCTGGAACCGCCCCAA
>JAUVKN010000173.1 GCA_030596245.1 Bacteroidia bacterium
CGTGCTGCCATATCCACCGAGAAGTTGGGATATTTATCAAACCTCCTTGCCTGCTCATCCACATTATATTCCAGGCTTCCTAAATGACAACCCACAAAACGTAATCCGGGATGCTTTTCCAGGACATGATCGCGGGAGGCCATTAACGCCTCGTGCGAGGGAGCCTCCGGGTGTAAATACATGTGATACTCCGGGTGGTTTGCAAAATAGTTGCTATCCCCCCGAACAGTCATCTCTTCCAAGGGCAACCAGCAGTTTAACGGTTCCCCCACATGATTGACAAGGGTTTTGTTTTGAGATTCGATAAAATCCCAGATGGGGTCAAACCTGGCATCGTCCATCAAAATATAGCTGCTGTCTGTGTCAAGAAAGGTCATGCCAATATCCTTCCATACTTTTACCGCAATGGCACCCTCATCAAAGCTCTCCTTCAACCACTCTATAGTTCTCTCCTCCCAGCCGGGTTCGCCAAAACCATCCATGCTAAAGGTTGTGGCAAATGCAACTGACTCCGGATGTCCCATATAAAGATCCCTGGCATACCGGAACTCCTCCTCAATCAGGGGCTGACTCACCGAACGAGTCACAAGTGACATGAGAAGGAAATTATTATCCTTGAGAAGCTCCACAAATGAATCGTCGGAGGTTTCAAGATGCGCATGTGCATCAATTTTAGGAAAGGTTGCAAAATCAGGCTGTTGCGAACAACCTGCAAGAAACAGTGCTGCTATGATTAGGTAATTTTTCATGGGTGGCCTATCTTTCAGGTAAAAACAGCTAATTTGATTCTGTTTTGAACCTTAAATATAATCAAAGGAGCCACAAAATGAATCGAACCATTGTTTTTAAAATTAGTAACTGTTGTGTAAGTAACTATTATTGCCTAACTTTACTGTTACTTACAATTTTGTTACGCGATGAAGCAGATTCCATTCAAATTCGGTGAAATTGTCACCGGACAGCATTTTACCAACAGGGAAGATGAAATAGCAAAGCTGCAAAACAACTTTATTTCATTGTAGAATACCATCATAATTTCTCCTCGCCGCTATGGAAAAAGCTCACTGGTAAAAGAGGCTGCAGAAAGATTTATCAAAAAGGAAAAAGGAATTGTTTTCTGCTTCTTCGATTTGATGTACATATACTCTGAAGAAGAGTTATATAGTAAATTTGCCACCACAATCCTTAAAGCCTCCTCGAATAAAGTTGAAGAATTTCTGCAATTAGCTAAAAATGTATTAAAAGGAGCGAGGGTAATCATCAATACCGGAACCGGAGAACCAGTCCTTGAGTTTGGGGTCAGTTTTATTAATGACAATATTGAAACCATACTCAATTTACCTCAGACAATTGCCAGGAGAAAAAAGAAAAAGATCATCATTTGCATAGATGAATTTCAGAACATATCGCGATTTGAACAACACAAAAAGCTACAGGGCAGACTACGTGCCACATGGCAACACCATCAAAATGTTGGGTATGTTCTTTATGGTTCTAAAAAGACTATGATGATGGAGATATTCAATAATACCAGTAAGCCTTTCTATAAGTTTGGGGAACTCATTTTTTTAAATCGCATCAAACCCGACCGGTTGAGAGAATACGTTCAACAAACATTTCGTTCAACCGGGAAAGAAATATCAGAGGAAATATGCAACAGGATCATTGATACTGTCGAAAATCATCCCTATTACCTGCAACAGTTTGCGAGAAATATCTGGTTAATATCCGGAAAGAGAGTTACAGATGCCGACTTTTCCGGAGCAAAGCAGGCAATAAAGTCTGAAAACCTGAATTTCTATAATGAAATTCTGGAGGATATGACCAATTACCAGGTAAGCTTTTTAAAAGCCCTGTTAAATAACGAAGAACATATCTATTCTACAGGGGTTATCCATACCTATAAACTAGGCTCTTCGGCTAATATAAGAAGGATGTACAACTCTTTTACAAAAAAGGGAATCATTGTAAAAGAAGCTGGTAAAACCATCTTTTCAGATCCCATTTTTAAGCTTATCGCTGGAGAGAGGTTTTTGTAACCGGCATTGAACAATGGGCATTTAATTCTGTTTTGACTCGTCAATCACATCACCTTTCTCATGACCACTCATTTTGTTACCTTCCAACGTAACTTTCGGAACATTATTCTGAAGATAAACCCCCGCCTTTTGAGTTCCCTTGTCCGTATCACGAATGATATTATCTTTTATGACAAGGTCCTGTGGGCTACTATAAACAGAAAAGCCATAACCCTCATCATTCTGACCGTTATTTTCGATTAAGTTTTTTGAAAATGTATTGCGATGAGGTGAATTGCGTGGATTTTCTCCCCGAAGATTGATGCCATCACTTCCATTTTCAAAAATATGATTATCCTCAAAAACAACATCGCTGTCTTTATGGCCGGTACAAATACCATACCTTCTATTGTGGTGAAACTGATTGCCCTTTACAACGCTGTGATGAACGCGCCAGCAGATAAACATGCCGTCAACATCATTGTGATGGCTGTTGTTATTCAGGATCTTTGATTTGGGAGATCCTGTTCCAGGATGCATCCCCATATTTGCAGAGCCCTCAATCTCACAATTTTGCACAGTCACATCTTCAGTGATCTGCCAGGTGATCCCTTCTCCATTGAAATCTTTTACATGGATGTTGTCAATGGTTATATTTTTTGATTTAAAAACTGCAACACCCCCTCCATTGCATCCATCCACTGGTTCATGATGTGCCCTGTTTCCATCTATGACAAGGTTTGATACAACCACATTTTCGGCATCTTTTATTAAAACTCCTGAACCGGCATTGGACACCCAGCCACCTTTGTCGGCACGATAGTCCCTGACCAGGTAACAATCGATATAAAGCAGATTGTCCTTGATGTCGGTAATTGTTCCGGAGGATACGTTCCAACATGAGGATTGGGGTTCATCCCAGATCTGCACACTCATGCCGGGTTCAAATCCGGAAGCATTCTCCACCATCAATTTCAGTTCACCAATATCAGCATCATCTACCAATCTTGACCTGAAACCCTCCCCCCGTTTTAATACAGTGGAAGCACCCGATCCCATCAAATTTACATTTGACCGGAGATGCACTGCATCTTTCATTTCGAAAATACCAGCATTCAGTTTTACCAAACCACCTTCCGGAGGCAAAGCATTCACAGCCAACTGAATAGACCTGTTTGTAAATCCGGGGATATCAGCCTCTTCCCCTCCCACGGTAATGGTGACGCCCTGATACAGGGGAGAGAGGAGCGCATCAATTTTAAAATCGTCATACTGTGCATGTGCAGCACCCGACGCCAGAAACAAAATAAACACCAGTTTTCTCATAGCTAAGCTTCTAATTTTACCAAAAACGAACCAAGCATGTTATTTCGGCGCTCGCTTTGAAACCTTCAAGGAGAGCTCCTCCAGCTGTGCTTCGGATATGGTGGAAGGGGTGTCGATCATCACATCACGTCCCGAGTTATTCTTGGGAAATGCGATCACATCCCTGATCGATTCGATGCCGGCAAATAGCGCCACCCACCTGTCAAATCCAAAGGCAAGTCCCCCGTGTGGTGGTGCGCCATACCTGAATGCATTCGTAAGGAAACCGAACTGCTTAAGCGCCTCCTCCTCGGTAAATCCAAGGTTATCAAACATCTGCTTCTGCAGCCCTTCATCATGGATCCTGATGGAACCCCCTCCTATCTCCACTCCGTTGATAACCAAGTCATAAGCCCGTGCCCGTACTTTGCCGGGGTCGGTCCGGAATAGCTCCATATCTTCTTCGTACGGACTGGTGAAGGGGTGGTGCATGGCATGGAACCTTTCGGTTTCCTCATCCCATTCGAGCAGTGGGAAATCCACCACCCATAGTGGCTTAAAGAGATCGGGATCGCGGAGTTCGAGCCTGTTCCCCATTTCGAGCCTGAGCTCACTCAATGCTTTAAGGGTTAGTTCACGATCTCCAGCAAGAACCATTACCAGGTCGCCCGGCTTTGCGCCAAATAGTTCCACCCACTGCTTCAGGGCAGTTTCATCATAGAACTTATCTACAGACGACTTCAGGCTACCATCTTCATTATATTTTACATACACCAGACCCTTCATTCCGATCTGGGGTCGTTTTACAAAATCGGTCAGCGCATCCAGCTGCTTCCGGCTGTATCCTGCACATCCTTCAGCGCAGATCCCTCCTACATACTCCACCTGGTCAAATACCTGGAATCCTTTCCCCTTTACAAGATCTGACATCTCACTGAGCTCCATTTCGAAGCGAAGATCAGGCTTGTCATTGCCATACCGGCTCATGGCCTCTGTATACTCCATTTTTGGAAATGTTCCTTCAATCTCCACCCCTTTGATGGTACGGAACAGATGCTTGGCAAGTCCCTCAAAAGCATCCAGTACATCATCCCGATCCACAAACGACATTTCGCAATCGATCTGGGTAAATTCGGGCTGACGATCGGCCCTCAGATCCTCATCCCTGAAACACTTTACAATCTGGAAATACTTATCGAATCCTGCCACCATCAGGAGTTGTTTGAAGGTCTGCGGTGACTGCGGCAATGCATAGAATTCCCCTGGATTCATTCGGGAGGGAACCACGAAATCCCTGGCCCCTTCAGGGGTGGATTTGATCAACACCGGTGTCTCCACCTCCAGGAAGCCTTCTCCACTCATATATTTCCGGATTTCAATGGACATGCGGTGGCGCAGTTGAAGGTTCTCTCTCACCACTGATCTACGCAGGTCCAGGTAACGGTATTTCATTCTCAGGTCGTCTCCCCCGTCTGTATTCTCTTCAATGGTGAATGGCGGTGTATTTGAACGGTTCAGGATCTCCAGTTTCTTCACCAGGATTTCGATATCACCGGTGGCCATCTGGGGATTCTTGTTGCTTCTTTCAGTCACTTTTCCCTCTGCCCTGATCACGAATTCACGCCCCAATTTACGTGCTTCACTACAGAGGCCGGCATCGGTTTCCATATTGAATACCAGCTGCGTAATGCCATAACGGTCACGCAGATCCACAAAAGTCATCCCTCCCAGGTCCCTTGATTTCTGAACCCATCCAGAAAGGATCACCCCTTCTCCAACATTGTCCATGGTTAACTCTCCGCAATTGTGTGTCCTGTACATTTTCCCAAATTTTATGTGAGATGCCCTCTCGATTCGTATTTTTGTAATGAAATGTGGCGTAAATTTAGCAACTTTTCGAGAGGAAAAGTAAAGAAACTTTACCTATATGACATATCCGGTTTTCTCAGATGAGTATTTTATGAATGAGGCGCTTAAGGAGGCGCTTAAAGCTTTTGAAAAAGAAGAAGTGCCTGTGGGCGCAGTCATTGTAAATAAGAACCGCATCATTGCGCGGGCCCATAACATGACCCAGCAACTTAACGATGTGACTGCCCATGCCGAAATGATCGCCATTACTTCCGCCACCAATTTCCTGGGGGCAAAATACCTGGTGGATTGTACACTTTATGTCACCCTGGAACCCTGTGTCATGTGCGCTGCAGCCCTGAAATGGGCACAGGTTGACCGGATTGTATATGCTGCGCCGGACCCTCGCGAAGGTTTTTCACGCATTGAAGAGCCTATCCTGCATAAAAAAACTGAAGTGATCCCCGGAATCCTGGAGAGCTCCTCCTCCACCCTGCTCAAACAGTTTTTCCTGAACCGCCGTGATCTGAAGAATTAGAGATCCGCACAAATCAAAGTGCTTTTGAAGAGTCATCACTGAGCCGTCAGACCGGGGCGATTCCAAATCCCGCCTTTTCCAGGTCAGTCCAATAACCCGGGTAGGATTTGGTCACCACCATGGGATCTTCAATGATGATCGAACCGAAAGGGATGGCCAGAGGTGCAAATGCCATTGCCATGCGGTGGTCATGATAGGTATGGATGACCGGATCTTTTAGGGGATCACAGCTGGTTCCGTCCCAGGAGATCCACTCACCACTATTATCGCTATCCAGCACAAAGCCTACTTTTTGAAGCTCTGTCCGGAGGGCAGCAATGCGATCAGTCTCTTTCACCAGAAGGGTTTGCGTGCCTGCAAACAGAAAAGGTACTCCCAGTGCACACAGTGTAACTGCACAGGTTTGCACCAGGTCCGGGCATCCCGTAAAATCGTATTCTACCTTTCCGGGAATTTCTATGTTGTCAGAATAGAGGGTAACTCCGTCCTCACTGAACCGGCTCTCCACACCCAGTAGTTCAAACAGGTGTACAAGGACTACATCTCCCTGTAGACTCTCTTCTGCAAGTTTTGGCAGAGCAATTCCGGATCCTGGCAGAAGTGCTGCCACCTGGTACCAGTAAGAGGCTCCGCTCCAGTCAGATTCCACCATAAACCGGTCCACTGAGTAAGGTTGCCGGGGCACTATAATTTGTCTCCCGTCAAAGGAGACTCCCACTCCACATTGTTTCATCAGATTCATGGTCATCATAATGTATGTTGACGACACCACACTGCCGGTCAGGTTCATCCGGAGACCTCCTTCAAGGAGCGGCCCCACCATCATCAGAGCACTGATAAACTGACTGCTGATCCCACCTTCAATGTCAATGTTTCCTCCTGTGATGTTCTCACCGGAAATTTTCAGTGGTGGACACCCCTCCTTTTCCATGTACTCAATTTGGGCCCCCAGTTGCCGGAGCGCGGTGACCAGCGGACCGATGGGTCGTTGCTTCATCCGATCGGATCCTGTCAGCACCACCTCTTCGGGGCGGGTCGAGAGAAGGGCTGTGAGAAAACGCATGGCAGTACCTGCATGCCCCACGTCCTTTATGGTTGATTTCGCTTCCAGTGCTTTTCGAAGCACATTGGTATCATCGCTTTCAGAAAGATTGTCCAGTTTAGCATGAGACCCGGCGAGGGAACGAATGATGAGCATCCTGTTTGAGATGCTTTTAGAGGATGGAATATATATTGTATCTTGTATCGCTTTTAAAGGCGGGGAGATGATATATTTCATGGTCTAAAGATAATAATTAGCATATATTGGTCCCGAAAAACAGAAGCAACGATTTCTTTACCATGATGAAGATTGACTTTGAAGACACCAGGACTGCTTTCAGTATCAAGTCCAACAGGGACCTTCGCCGGGCCTATACCCTATTTAAACTGATCTCATATCCCATTCTTGTGAAGATCGGGAATCCTGTGATCCAGGTTTGTTCGGCCCTGAGGATCCCCATCGGATGGATTGTAAAACCAACAGCTTTCAAGCATTTTGTGGGTGGGGAAACCCTGAAAGCGTGTCAACCAGCAGTAGAAAAGCTCAAAACGGCCAACGTTTATTCAATTCTCGATTATTCTGTTGAAGGAAAGGATTCTGACAAAGCCATTGAAGCCGCACTCCAGGAAACTTTGCGGGCCGTCAAACATGCCGGCAACAATCCCGACATCCCCTTTGCTGTATTCAAACCTACTGCTTTTGGTAACAGCAGGGTACTTGAGATCCTCAGCGGGGCTTCGCTTCCTGACAAAGAGGTCATCCAGGAAGGAGAGAAATTCCGTTCCAGGATCGAGCAGCTATGTAAAACCGCCTTTGATAACGATGTCCCCATCATGATCGATGCCGAGGATACTTTCTATCAGAACTTCATCGACCAGGTGGCGATAGACATGATGCGCAAATACAATTATAAGAAGGCCATCGTTTTCAATACTTACCAGATGTACCGGCACGACCGCATCGGAATACTGGAAGCCGACATTAAAACCGCCCGGGATGAACACTTCTACCTGGGAGCCAAATTTGTGCGTGGTGCTTACATGGAAAGGGAAAGAGAACGTGCACGAAAGCTGAGGTACAATGATCCCATTCAACCTGACCGGGAGAGTACCGACAGGGATTATAACCTGGCACTGAAAATTTCCATGGATAACATCGATGTGGTTTCAATCTTCAACGGTACCCACAATGAGTACAGCAGCATGTACCTTGCTGAGCTTATGACTGACCGGGAAATAAAACCTGGTGACAAAAGGATCTGGTTCTCCCAACTCTACGGCATGAGCGAACACATCAGTTTTAATCTGGCCAATGCTGGATTCAATGTGGCTAAATATGTACCTTACGGTCCGGTCAGGTTTGTATTGCCCTACCTGATGAGGCGGGTGGAAGAAAACACATCGGTGAAAGGGCAAACGGGTAGGGAACTATCCCTTATTAAAAAAGAGATACAAAGAAGAAAAACCAATGATAGTTGACAATCAGCGCAATACCTACCGCATCTGGCTAAACAGACTGGTGATGACCATCGTATTCACCCTGGTGATCATCGTATTCATCTTCCTGCCCTGGTTTGACAACCCCGATTCCCGGCTGAACAAGTATTATATTATCATTCTCATTGCGCTCATATACATCATCCTCAATATCAATAATTACCTCAAGCGTCCCTATTTTGTATCCTACAGCGACCATGGGGAGATGATTGTAATGCGTTACTATCCGCTGAGTCTGTTTACCAGCAGGAAGCACTCTATAGAGATCCCTAAAAAACAACTGGTCAAGTTCGAAGTGGTTGAATTCCTGTTCGGTAGTCAGCAAAAGATCATCCTTTACCAGAACTTCAGGAAAAAAGTAGCTAAATACCCTCCCATCAGCCTCTCTGCCGTGGATAAAGAGGACCGCGAAAGGATCATCCAGTCGCTCAGCAAATACACCACATCTTAAACATTCATTTTTCGGGATTCAGGCATCGATAAACAGGGTTGGCAACACATTAACCCTGAAAAAGAGATGCCTCAAAATGACCGCACAGAATTGTTGTACCGGATCGCATTGACCATGGTAGT
>JAUVKN010000224.1 GCA_030596245.1 Bacteroidia bacterium
GTGGAACATACCTTCCATGAGCTCCGGGATATCTTCCGGCTTGGGTGCGACAAAATAGACAAGCTCATTACCGAAACTCATTGTTTGTCCAACGTAATTCTGTTCAATACGAAAATCGTTGTTGGCAAAACGTTCATCAACTGTTGCCTGCTGAAGATCTATCAATAATGCCAAAGGTCTCTAAAGAACATCAGATTCTATTTCAAACACTTAAAGGAGACCAGTTCCTTCTTAATGAAGATATAAATCCAGATAGATTATTTAGTCTTTATCAGAGGCACAGGTTGTTCCCGTTAGCATCTGGAATCATTGAATTGTTGGATGAGAAAGAGAGAGGAAAGTGGAAGACAGCAATCCAGGCCCGGATCATTAAGGCCCTGCACTATACTTCCGTATTGAGTAATATAATCAGTGAATTTAATAAGAAGGGGATTGAGGCAATTTCTTTGAAGGGTCCGGTTTTAGTCAGTAGTCTTTACGGCGATGTTGGACAGAGGCAATTCAGAGATCTGGATCTGCTGGTAAGGAAGGAGAACCTTACTCAGGCAGTTAAGATTTTGAAGGAGAAAGGATTTGAATTGTTTTCTCCAGCAGCAGAATTCTCCGAAAGGCAATGGGACTATTATTACAGGTATAAGTATGATATCACTCTGATTAACAAAGGTCAGGGGGTCATTATTGAATTGCATACCAGCATCTATTATCCCAGGTTGTTTAATGCTTCCAAAGAGAACCTTTTGTCAGAGAATTTGATGGAAATTGTAGTGGGCGGAATAGCTGTCAAGAGTATGAACAGAGACAATACCTTACTCTATCTGGCCATTCATGGTGGACACCATCTGTTTTTCCGGTTATTTTGGCTCAGGGATGTGGCTGAGGTAATCAAGAGATGGGAACTGGATCATGCGAAGATCCTTGAAAATGCAAAACAGCTCGAAGTTGAACGACTATTGGGGGTAAGCCTGGAGCTGGCAAAAGAGTTCTTCAATGTAGAAATTCCGGAAGAATACCGGAGTTATTTGAAAGAGGATGCTAAATGCCTTAAGAGATTAAAGCGCATCTGTACAAAAGCTATTCTTGGCCCTGAATTTTCATCCTTTTGGGGAAGGATGAAAAGACTATTTTTCTTCTTATCTCTAAGACCCGGATTAAGATATAAATGGAAAGTCGTAATCAGTTTTTTGCACCGTTGGCACATCAATAATGTCCTTGGTGGGCATTGATCATTAAAGTGTAATCCGGTCAATAATTGCATTGAAGATCAGATCTACCGAATCTTTAATGCTTGTTGTCGATGTATCTATCTCTAGATCGGGGTTTTTGGGAGCTTCGAAGGGGGAGGAGATACCGGTAAAGTCCTTGATGATACCGGCCCGTGCTTTCTTGTAAAGTCCTTTGGTATCGCGATTTTCGCAAATTTCAAGTGGGGTATTCAAGAAGATTTCGATGAAATCGTTTTCGCCAATGATGCTCTTGGCAAGGTTCCTGATTTCATCGGTGGGGCTAATGAACGAACAGAGGGTGATCATTCCTGTATTGATCAGCAGTTTGGACACCTCCGCGATCCTGCGGATATTTTCCAGTCGGTCTTCTTCGCTGAATCCCAGGTTATTATTGATTCCGGCACGGATGTTATCCCCATCCAGAACCTGGCAAAAGAACCTCCTGAAAAACAGCTCTTTTTCCAGATTGGCAGCCAATGTGGTTTTCCCTGATCCGGAGAGCCCTGTAAACCAGATCACCTTTGCACTCTGTCGAAGGATCTCTTCCTTTACTTTCCGGTCGTAAATCCTGTCAAATACGGGATAAATATTTTCTGCCATACGTTTCAATCTAATTGGATTATACCATTTAAAGATAGCAGTAATCCATGAGAGTTAAAAGCCATAATTCAAGCCGAACCTGAACGTACCGGTCTGTCCATGGTACTCCTCAGGGGTCCACCTGTCAATGTACTCCTGCTCCCCGGACACATCCCGCCATTCATAGCCTACCCTGGCATAGAGATCGTTTACTACCTGGATTGTGGCCAGTATCCCAATCCGTACCGATTTCCAGACAATGGGATCGAAGGGTGTTATATCTGTCCTCGGCATTGTTCCCAGAGCAGTATGGTCAGGCCCCTTACTGGACTGGTTATAATATGCCCTCAAATTCATTGTCCTTAATGGCCGGTACTCTACACCCAAATAGAGGTCCTTCGCATTGTCTTCCAGGTAATGTCCCAGGTTATAACGGTTCGATTCAAAGGTTGTTGTGGGAACATTGTGCATGTAAGTAAGAGCATTGCTCCATGTGTATTCCACTACAAACCTCGTATTTGCCAACAGGGTGGTGGCTAAACCTGCTTTGTAAGAGACAAAGTTGTGTTCCTCCTTATTGAAGATTCTGTCAGCAGCCACTTCATCCAGAAAAACTGTTCCATAGAAGTGAAAATGCTTCAAATTCCGGGACGATAGGGAAAAGAAGAGCTGAGAATTCATGTTATTGATGCTCGCATTCAGGGTATGATCGATGGCTTTGTAGAAGGCTACGGGAAGCAGGAATGCAGCATGTGGATGGCGGTAGTCATATACTACTGAATTTCCAATGGAAAGTTGCAATCCTTTCCACGGAACAAAGGTGAAAATATTAGCAGCCAGGTATTTTGGATGATATACCTCCCTGTAGTCTGTTCCGTAAGCATTGGAGGTGTAGAACGAAAGAGAGGAATCCACCACCTCAGAGATAAGGGTTCCATGTACATAGGTGAAACTGAACCAGTCAGCCGGATGCATGGCTAATTCGATCCTGGGAAAGGCAGGTGTACGTCCCGAATAGATATTTGCCCCTGCATTGTTTTCCCCCCATTCAAACTGTCCCATGATCAGTCCCACATGGCCCCAATCCCATCCATAGGTGATCCCTCCTCGTAGTTCCCAGTAATCACGCTTCCCCCCTGAAAAGATCTTTATATTGGACGCCCCGATCCGCTGGTTCTGAAAGTTCTGGGCAGTGAGCTCCGTTGATTCATGGTTATCCCTGAGGGATGCCCAGATTCCAAATCTGCCTGCATAGGACCATGCCTCCACTCCATTCCACCAGTGGTAAAATGATCCATTGGAGTTGACCCATACGTCCGAACCCAAGATGGGATTGACGGTTATCTGGAACAGTGAGTCGCTATAATGGAAAACATCGAATCTTTTGTTGCTATGATTATTCTGCCATAGCCAGCTGGTGGCTGGTGGCCTGAGATCAGGTCCGGGTAACTCTTTCATATAATCGCTCAAATAGAAGTCTAGCTCAGACTGTTGCCGGGCAGTCAGTTCTGATCTGGAAGAGTCTGCTTCTGTCAGCTTTTCTGCAATGTATTTGCGTGAAAAGGGTTTGATCAGAGAATGGAGATCAATGATCTTCTCCGAAGCCAGCTCATCCAGGAACAGATATACCCCTTCATTGGAGATATGGGTGGGGACAAACTGAGCTGATAAAGGAAGCGTTCTTCCAAGAAGGAGTACAGCCAGTACCAGTATGATATTGATCCTGTTCCTGTTCATTCTCCTGTTCATTCTCTTGTGCATCCTATTTGTATAGTAGACCTGCATTCTCAATCCAGGCAACATCACCTCTCTCATTCCTGATCAGATCTTGTGTCTGTTCATGGGAGGTTTTTATGGCCCCCATCAGGTTGCAGGTCTCATCATCCAATGAAGTTACAAAATGTATTTTGATCCGGTGTGACTTGTCCATCATGGCCAGGGCGGTACCAGCATTGTTTTCATACTTTTCCTCCATCCGTTCAAAAATCTGGTCCCATCCTCCCAGCTTAAAAAGATTCATGAAAGCCCGGTTCCCAATTCCATCTTCACATTCTGCAAAAATGATAAGTTTGCCATTCTCTTTCACAAAAGAGGCTGCATTGTGCATGGGCTTATGAGCCTGGATAAAGTTAATATCCTTTGGGTAACCGCCTGCACTGGCCACCACCATATCAAATTGTTTCTCCTCTTTCAATCTGAAAAAGTGATCGTACCGATCACACACTCCTTTGAAATCGTTATACGAATTCCCAAAATGGATTTCACTCACCTTTTTCCGGCTGTTGAGTATGGCATGGATCTCCAGTCTTTTTGGAAGGAAAGTATTGATCTCTTCAAGATCCAGGGCAAGGGGATTGGTGTCCAGGTTACCGGATTGACATCCTGCCCTCATCTGTTTATGTTCAAAGTCAAGAAAGAGCTGGTGATTGTGCAGGATGGAATCATATTCGGCCATTCCTGGGAACAGGAACTTGCGCCCTCCTCCAAATCCTGCGAAGTAATGGTGCAGGATAGCTCCGAAAGTGATGATCAGGTCGTGTTCAAGAATCTCCTTATTGATAGTCACTTCAGTACCTCGGGAGGTAGTTCCCAGAATAACGAGCCTGGAATCATCGCGGCTGTCATGGTGTACGAATCTATACCTATTGTAAGTCTCTCCATAGCTGGCAAGGGATTCCTCCTCAGACTGGATAAGATGAGTCCCATAGGCTATATAAAAGGTAATGTCCTCAGTTTTCAAATCATATTCCGACAGAGTTTCGGTTAGTAAAGGAAGGTACTTAGGATACTCACAAAGCCGGGTTTTATCACTTACTACAATTCCCACATTACGTATGGGCGTTTTTTGCAAGTTGAGGTGAGAAAAAAGATCCCGTTTAAAGCCGTTAGGATCAACGGATAGGGGAGGATCGATGTGGTTCAGACCAACCGCACTTGAAGGCAAAGAGAGTGAAATCTCCGAAGCACCATATTTAAAACTTATTGCCAATCGTTTGGGACCTTATAGATGAATTTGATCAAAATGGTTAGGAAGAAATCTGGAAGGGGCAGGTCACCGGAGTTAGCCAATCCCTCCAGGTAATCCGAAGACGAACCATTGCATCCGCCCTCGATGAGCAGGGAGAGATCCCTCTCCATATGGTAAGCAAATCCTATTCCCCCGGCTAACAATGGGGCCACCGGAAGGTAATCCCCATTACCAAGGGAGGCTAGCTGATCATTGGGTTTGGCAATGAACTGAAGAATGCCCAGGCTGACAAAGGCCCTTGGTTCAAGTTTTGTCTTCCATTTTTTTATAGGATAATGTTTGAACCGGAAAACATATACTCCTTTGGCCGAAATTTCATTCAGATTGCTCCGAAACTCATAACCCCTGGTTGCATCAGGAGTCCCGGCATCTGTTCCCCTTGCACGATGAGTCCCAATATTTACTCCTAGTCTCCAGTGAGGATTAAGGTCGTACAGTACCCCTCCCTGCAGGGAAAGTCCCGGACTCCCTCCACCCACATCAAAGAAGGCCAGGTTCACTCCGGTCCCCGCTTCAATATGAACTCGAGGGAAAAAGCGTCCCTGTCCTGACAGGTGGATGCAAAAACCATGCACCAGTAATAGAGACAATGTGTAGAGGCTGAGACGCAAGAAATAGTTGATTAAAACTCCGGACAGGGAACCATCCGGGCTTTTTGTTTCTTGCGGGTGGACTTGAACTCGTAGGTGATGGAGATCTCGTGCGCACCACCGGTGGAAGAGACCAGGTTGGAGATGGTGAAGTCGTAGCTGTAACCGACACGGATCTGGTCCATTTTATAACCTACCAGGAAAGCCAGGGCATCACCCCGGGGGTCTTTCTGATAATCCGGATCACTGCCTTTGAAAAAGGGGATTCCCCGGTACCAGAAACCAAGCATCAGAGGTGCCTTGTACCAGTAAACACCAAGGTCAACCTGAGTGTAGACGTATTGGTGCCGGAAATAAAATGCCAGGGAGAGGGTTTCATCAATGGGGTTGAGAAGCTGGCCTTTCTTTACGACCTGATATCCACCAAATGCTGAATATTTGATGGGCCAGCGGGCATCGTTGTTGTAGAGACCGTAGTTGGGTCTCAGAAGATGGTCAACAGCGAAGCCAAACCAGGCCCGGTCGGTATAACCCATTAGAGAGGCAGAGAAGTCTACATCGGGTTTATAGGGATCATTGGGTGGCTGTTCGATGGTGGATCCTCCGGTACCCCCACTGGAGAGTTGATCATTCCATACAAGCTTGTGATAGTCAATTCCCTGCTGGGTATAATTGAAATGGATCCCTGGTCTCAGGTGAATATCTTCATTGATCTGGATGTCATATGAATATAGCACTCCGGCATTCAGTATGCCCAGGTCACCCGATCCGGCCACATCCCGCAGGATAAGAACACCCACACCGCTGTTGAAGTTCTCAAAGTAATGGTCGTAGGAGAAGCTGTAAGTGACAAATACGTTGTTGAGTTCCGGCCACTGGTTCCTGTAGACAGCTGTGACCCTGTCCTGTAGGGTAGCGCCTGCAAAGGAGGGAGCCAGGTAGAGTGGATTCGCGTAGAACTGAGTGAACTGCGGATCCTGACCACTTGCCCATGAAAACAAACCTATAACGTATATGATAAGCGCAAGTCTCTTCACTAAACAGGCTTATTGAATTACTAAATTTACTAACTTTTTTGATAATCAGTACAATAATAAAATTAAACGAGTTTTACAGGAATAGGTTACACTACGGGCCGCTTTTAAGCCAATAAAATAAAATGCTTGATAAATGGAAACACGGGAAATTTTACGGGACGTGGTTCTATGATTGAATTCTTGTGACTAATGTGTAGCTACCTGTGAGGACCATTATATCCTTGACCAAGGATTTTTCCTTTTGGTTGCCCTATAAATAAAAATAAGAAGATTTGTAACTACTCAGGTCTAAAAATAAGGTGGTTATTAACAATCTGAGCTGGATTTTGCATAGTATTTCAAAAATCTCCGGTTGTATTTTCAAAAAGCAAAGTCTTATTAACAGTTGTCAGTAAGTGGGGAGGTTTTTGTTGGTTTGTCTGATGCTTTAAATTTGCTATTATCTATTTTTATCACAGACCTTTGTGGTATCACGCATGGATAAAGCAGACACATCATATCATGCACTGGTTGCATTAATTAAAGATCTCCAACAGACTGTTGCTGAATTGGTCAAAGAAAACACAGTTTTAAAAGCAGAAAACACAGTTTTACAAGCACGTATTCATGAATTGGAGCATCCCAAGAACAGCAATAATAGTAGCGTACCACCCAGTAAGGATGAGAATCGAGCCAAAAAGAATCAAAGCCTTCGCAAAAAGAGTGGCAAGAAAACGGGAGGACAATTTGGACACAAAGGCCATACCCTA
>JAUVKN010000168.1 GCA_030596245.1 Bacteroidia bacterium
AAATGAAACGACCATAAAAATTATTAGCATAATTTATTCACATAAGTATGATAATAATTTTTGCTGGTAAGTTTAGCTATGCTGAGCCCTTCGGGGTTCATGTGACCGTTGAAAGTATATTATTAACACATGAATAACCTATGGAACTGTTAATGCAATCATTGGTGCTACAAACACCCATGGTCTTGTATATTGTGGTTGGAGGAGCTTCATTGCTGGTAGGGACAGGTGTTGCATTTTTTCTTTTCAATACAATAGTGAAAAAGAAGAGCAATAATCTGATCAAAGAGGCGGAGGGTGAAGCGGAGATGATCAAACAGCAGAAGATACTGCAAGCCAAGGAGAAGTTCTTTCAGTTAAAGGAGGAGCATGAGAAAATCATTAATGAGAAGAATAGTAAGCTAAATCAGCGTGATAATGAGGTAAAGCAGAAAGAGTTTTCCATTTCACAAAAACATGAAGATGCACAAAGGAAGAGTAAGGAACTGGAAACAATTCGTGAAAACCTTGGAGTTCAACTTGAGATTGTAGAGAAAAAGAAGGAGGAGCTGGAAAGGTCACATCGGATGCAGGTGGAGCAGTTGGAGACCATATCCGGTCTTTCGGCGGAAGAAGCAAAATCCCAAATTGTAGAGTCACTGAAGGAGGAGGCAAAGACCGAGGCAATGTCACTTATTAATGAAATTGTTGATGAGGCAAAAATGACTGCCAATAAAGAAGCCAAAAACATTGTCATCAAAACAATACAGCGGGTTGCAGGCGAGACCGCCATTGAAAATGCGGTGACTGTCTTTCATATCGAATCGGATGAGTTGAAGGGACGGATTATCGGTCGTGAAGGTCGGAATATTCGTGCGCTTGAAGCTGCCACCGGCGTTGAGGTGATTGTAGACGACACTCCGGAAGCCATTATCCTCTCTGCATTTGATCCTGTAAGAAGGGAAGTAGCCAGGTTATCTTTGCATCAGCTGGTAACTGATGGCCGGATTCATCCGGCCCGGATTGAAGAGGTGGTTGCAAAAACCAAAAAACAAATTGAAGAGGAGATCATCGAGGTGGGTAAACGTACTGCCATTGATTTTGGTATTCATGGCCTTCATCCGGAACTCACAAGAATGGTGGGAAAAATGAAGTACCGTTCATCCTATGGTCAAAACCTGCTGCAGCACTCAAGGGAAGTCTCAAATCTTTGTGCCATTATGGCTACAGAATTGGGTCTTAATGCAAAGCTGGCCAGACGGGCAGGATTGCTACACGATATTGGGAAGGTGCCTGATGATGAGCCGGAGATTCCACATGCCGTTCTCGGCATGAAATTGGCCGAGAAGTATAAGGAGAAAGGTGAAGTATGCAATGCAATTGGGTCCCATCACGATGAGGTTGAGATGACAACCCTGCTGGCTCCCATTGTACAGGTCTGTGATGCTATTTCCGGAGCCAGGCCCGGTGCACGACGAGAAGTGGTGGAATCCTACATCAAGCGTTTGAAAGAATTGGAAGCGATGGCTTTATCCTATCCTGGAGTATTGAAGACTTATGCCATTCAGGCTGGCCGTGAATTAAGGGTCATTGTGGGGAGCGAAAAGGTGACTGATAAAGAAGCTGAAACCCTCTCCTTTGATATCGCTAAGAAGATACAGGATGAAATGACCTATCCCGGACAGGTGAAGATCACCGTGATCCGTGAAACACGTGCCATAAGTTACGCCAAATAATGAAGAGAGTACTTGTTACAGGTACCGCCGGGTTCATTGGATTCCACCTGGCCAATAAACTGATTGATCAGGGATTTCATGTTACGGGTCTGGACATCATCAATGATTACTATGATGTCGATTTGAAATATGGCAGGCTTGAACAGGCAGGCATTTCCCGGGATGAGATCGCCTATAATCAGCTTGTATCCAGTGCAAAATATGATAATTATCAATTTATCCAGCTTAAGCTTGAAGATAGGGATGCGCTTCATGAACTTTTTGCCAATCGCACTTTTGATGTGGTCGTCAATCTGGCTGCCCAGGCAGGTGTTCGCTACAGCCTTACCAATCCGGAAGCATATGTGGATTGCAACATCACAGGATTCCTGAATCTCCTTGAGGCCTGCAGGCATCACCCTGTTAAGAATCTGATATATGCCAGTAGCTCAAGTGTGTACGGACTCAATAAAAAGATGCCGTTTTCGGTTAGCTCCAATGTGGATCACCCTGTCAGCCTTTATGCTGCCAGCAAGAAGAGCAACGAGCTAATGGCACATACGTACAGTCACCTGTTTGGTATCCCTACCATTGGATTGCGTTTTTTTACTGTCTATGGACCCTGGGGTCGACCCGATATGGCATTGTTTCTATTTACCAAGGCAATCATTGAAGGAAAACCCATTCAGGTTTTTAATCATGGCAACATGGAGCGTGATTTCACTTATGTTGACGACATTGTGGGAGGGATTGAAAAGATGATTCTTCAGCCACCGGTACCTGGCGAGGATTGGGATCCGCTTTCACCCGATCCTTCTGCCTCATCGGCCCCATATAAGATCCATAATATTGGGAACAGCAGCCCTGTAAAATTGACTGATTTCATTGAAGCCATTGAAAAGGCACTGGACAAAACAGCTGAAAAGGAGATGATGCCCATCCAGCCGGGCGATGTGGAAAAAACATGGGCAGATGTCTCCTCCCTGAAAAGGGATTACGGTTACAATCCCGGCACACCTGTTGAAACCGGGATCCAAAAATTTGTGGACTGGTACAGAGAGTATTATAAAGTGTAAAAAAAAGTATCTTTTCAACTCACGTTCCATCTTTCAATCGTCTTACTTTTTTCCAAACAAATTCTTAAGAGCTAGTGCCTTATCAGGATGACCTGACCGGTCGTAGGCGTATTGCAGATTGATTACCAATCTTTCAATGATATCTGTATTGGAGCAGGGTGTGTAGTAAAACTCCTTCTCCTCGATCTTCAGCTGACTCAGAAAATGCTTCAGCTCTTTTTGTCCTAATACTGCTCCATTGTCGGAAGGATTGATATAGAAAAGGATCCCGTTGGGATCGTCCTGGAAATCCTGGTCATAATAACAGAGTACGAAATTGCGTGGCAGGTTCACTCCATAAATGGGGAGGTTAAGTCGTCTGGCCAGTTCAGCATAAATTAGACCCAGCATAACCGGACTCCCTTTAAATGTATCAATAACATGGTTGACCAGGTATAACTGTGGGGTATGGGCCTTTTTAAGGCTTTTGTCAAACTTATGGATGTCGTATATGAAGTAGTTGATCACCTTCACTTTCTCAAGAGCGGTTAATTCGTTGTTCAGCTCAAGCCAGATATCCCGTTTGATTTTTTCGATTACTGCATTAATGGGGTCATACCCCAGATCGGGATATTGAAACCGGGCCACCAGGAATGCTCCATATAGAAGGTCTGTTCCCCCTGTTGATTTCCATCTGTCCATGCCACGGTGGAGGATATTGAATTGAATCTGTTTGATCACATTTTCAATTTTCTCCTGCAGCTCCGGCTTGAGAGTTGCCTCCCACCGTCTTTCCAGTGGGATCACAACCTCTTCACCCAATTCGATGAGGCGATCAGACACTGTGTCAAATATCTGGTTGTCAGGGTCTTCAAGAAGGCTCATTAAAGCTTCAAGCTCTCTGTGGCTATGTTCAGTCATGCGATGCAAGTTTATCCAGAACCATGGTGATCAGGGAATCCACGGCTGCTTTATAATCCTCAAGAAATACCAGCGATATACGATTGGCAATGGCAACGCAGATGGTGATTGCATCATGATTCAGTAGTGCGGAAAGCGCATAAAGGGCAGAGCTTTCCATCTCAAAATTATTGATGCGCATCTCATTAAAAGTGAATGAGCCGACTTTCTGAATCAGTGCTTTGTCGAACGGAGAGAGACGAATGGATCGTACCTGTGGTGCGTAAAATCCGGGGGTAGAAAGTGTGATCCCCGCAACCTGATCAACCTCCGAGAGCAGGGTAAACAGTTTCTCAGATCCCTTAATGAAATAGGGCTCGGCAAGGCTTTTCTTCCAACCTGTAAAATTCATGAAGGCTTCTGCAAGTCCGGGAACAGTAACCTGTTTATCATCTTGGTAGAAATGATATAATCCGTCAAAACCTCCGGCTATCTGTGTTACAATACGGGCACCTGCAGGAATATCTGCATGAAGGGCACCACTTGTTCCTAAGCGGATCAGATTCAATCGCTTATGGTTGGCCTTTAACATTCGTTTTTCCAGATCCACGTTTACCAATGCATCCAGTTCATTGAGAACAATGTCTATGTTGTCGGTCCCGATCCCGGTGGAGAGCACACTTATTCGCTTCCCCTGGTATCTGCCGGTATGGGTCACAAATTCCCGGTTTACCTTCTTCAATTCCACCTTTTCAAAGCGCGAGGATACCTGTGCTACCCTGCCCGGATCACCCACCAGGATAATGGTGTCGGCAATATCTTCAGGTAACAGGTGCAGGTGATAAATACTCCCGTCAGGATTCAATATAAGATCTGTATGTGAAATTGGGACCATTGCAATTCCTTTGCCGCATTTTAAATAAAAATAGTGTATTTTTACCCTGCTTTAAATTTACTTACTCACAATACTAAATAACATAGTTATGAAAAGAGCGCAATATGTAATAGTTAGTGTGGTGGCCATTGTGGTGCTTTTGCTCATTTTTGGAAGCCAGATGTTTTATGTTCTGAAGCCGGGTGAACGTGCTGTCATTTTTAAGAAGTTTGGTGGCGGACTGGATAAGGAGAATATTTTCACTCCCGGATTCCAGGTTATCGCACCCTGGAATGACCTGATCCGTTATGATGTCAGGGAACAGAAAAGCGAAGAACCCATGGATGTACTTGACAAGGGGGGACTCTCTATCAGTGTGGATGTAACCATCATTTTCAATCCTTTCTATGACAAAATCGGGCACCTGCACGAGAACATTGGAACAGGCTATGTATCGATCATGGTGATCCCTAACGTCAGGTCTGCGGTAAGGGCTGTAACCGGTCGTTATACTGCGGAAGAGATATATTCAACCAAACGCAGTGAGGTGGAGGCTGCCATCATTGATGCTACCCGTGTTGCGTTGGGTGAAAAAAACATTGAGATGAAAGACCTTCTGATCCGCTCCATCACATTGCCCGAAAAGATCAAAGCGGCCATTGAAAGCAAGTTGCAGCAGCAGCAGGAAGCACTGGCTTACCAGTACAGGCTGGAGCGAGAGACCAGTGAAGCGGATCGTATGAGGATCCAGGCACAGGGTATTGCTGACTACAACCGTATAATCAGCGCATCCCTAACCACTAACATCCTGAAACAAAAGGGTATTGATGCGACGTTGGCACTGGCCAATTCAGCCAATAGTAAAGTGGTGGTGATTGGAAGTGGCAAGGAAGGAATGCCCCTGATTCTCGGTGGGAATTAGTACCTAAGGATATGTTACAGCGACCACAGACCCTCTATCTGTTGGGGGTCTTTATTGTCTCTCTTTTCCTGTTAACCGGACCCTTGGCCCTGTTCACTGTGGATGGGGTTGAGTATGCTTTGAAGCATTCCGGAATATTTGAATTGGGTGGAGAAAAACTGACAGTGGCCACATGGCCGCTGTCGGTATTATTTATCCTGGTAACAGCCCTGGCCCTCCTTAATATTTTTTTCTACAAGAACCGGGTTCGGCAGATGCGTGTGTCTGTTTTCCTGATCCTTCTTTATGCAGGAATGGTGGGGATAATCTTTTACTACATCTGGGTAGCCAGGAACCAGTTGGATGGAGCCCAAACCCTACACAAGTGGAGAATTGTTATCCCCCCAATTGCCATAATTCTTACATACCTGGCCTTCAGGAGGATTCGAAGGGATGAGTTGCTGGTAAAAGCCTACGACCGGATCAGATGATCACGATGTTATCCTGATTGGTGATCTTCTCGCAATAATGACATTTGAGCCTGACCTCTGATTTGGAGACCACGTTGAATCTGGTATCAACCTTTTCGTTATTGGTGATACATTTTGGATTCACGCATTTCACGATTCCCACAATCTCATCGGGTATTTCAACCACCTTTTTTTCCACGACCTCGTAGTCACGAATGATGTTCAGTTTTGCACAGGGTGCAACCAGTGCAATTTTATTGATGTCACTGTCCTTGAAAAACACTTTGGACAACTTAATGATCCCCTTCTTACCCAGCTTCTTACTTTCAAGGCTGTTCCCAATGGAGATCATGGTATCCAGTTTATCCAGATTCAGAATGGAGACTACCTTAAATAATGCAGAGGCAGGCACGTGATCAATCACGGTTCCTTCCTTTATCGCGCTGACTAATAGTTGTTTATCTTTCATCTATAAGTTCTTAATCGGTTCTTCCGGTGCTATTTTATTCCAAGTATGGAACTGAGAATGGCCATTCGTACGAATACACCATTTCTGGCCTGGTTAAAGTAGTAGGCATGCGGACTCGCATCCACATCTGTATGAATTTCGTTCACCCTTGGCAGGGGATGGAGGATTTTCATGGTATCCTTGGTCCCCTCCAGCATTTTATTGCGTAAAATATATGCGTTCTTCACCCTCTCATATTCAATGGGATCGGTAAAGCGTTCCTGTTGCACCCTGGTCATATAAAGGATGTCGGCCTCATGTAAAAACTCTGTAAGATCGCCTCCTTCATAGTACTCCAATCCCATTTTATCGAGGTGCAGCTTGTAGGTAGCCGGCATCTTCAGTTCATCGGGTGAGATGAAATAGAAGGTGGTGTTAAATTCTGACATAGCCTGGAGCAGCGAATGGACGGTGCGGCCATATTTCAGGTCCCCAACCATGAAGATCTTCAGGTTTTTAAGTGTACCCTGAGTTTTCAATATGGAATACATGTCCAGAAGGGTCTGGGTTGGGTGCTGATTGGCCCCGTCACCAGCATTGACAATAGGTACGGAAGAGACTTCGCTGGCAAGTCTGGCACTCCCTTCTAAGGGATGGCGCATGACGATCAAATCTGCATAATTGCTAACCATTTTGATGGTATCATGCAGCGTTTCTCCTTTGGAGGCGCTGGTGGCCCCTGAATCACTGAATCCTATAACCCTTCCGCCTAAGCCATTGATTGCCGTTTCAAAGCTCAAACGGGTCCTGGTGGAGGGTTCAAAGAACAGGGTAGAGATCACAAAACCATTCAGAATCTCCTGTCTTGGATTCTTCTCGAACTCTGCAGCCAGTTCCAGGATCCTCAGATACTCCTCTTTGGTGAAATCTGTGATCGAAACGAGGTTTTTGTTTTTCATAAGAACTAGGTTTGTTACAAATATAATATTGAGTCAACTGAGCGATTCGTATTGTTTATAATATCTAATAACTTCCTCTTATATATCATGTTCCACTTTACACCCTTCAATGATAGAAAGCTTTTTAACTACCTGGTATTCATTCCGTTTCCACACTTTAAGCGTGAGTGAACAATCCAGGTCAAACTGTTGGTCCTCAAATTCCAATTGGAAATCTTTGATCACTTTCATCACTGAATTCATCTGTGAATAGCCGAACTCCAGCTTCAGTCGGCTGTTCACTTTCAATTCAATAATACCAGACTGGTCCAATGCGTCGGAAGCTGCCGACCTGTAAGCATTGATCAAACCTCCGACGCCCAGTAGTGTGCCACCAAAATATCGGATTACCACTACAAGTACATCGGTCAGTTCCCTTGACTGGATCTGTCCATATATGGGCTTCCCGGCACTTCCCGGGGGTTCCCCATCATCATTTACCCTGTAACGTTCTAAATCTGCTCCAAGTCTCCAGGCGAAACAGTGGTGGCGTGCATCGTGATAGTGCTTTCGCAGCTTAGCTATCTCAGTCTTTATGGCCTCTTCCGAGCTCATTGGATAAGCAAAAGCGATAAATTTGCTTCCCTTCTCCTTATAAAGGCCCTCAGATTTTGATTGTATGGTTTTGTAAAGATCGTTCATCTATCCCAGGGTGAAAAGGATGAGAGCCATGGCCGACAGAATGATGCCCAACCAGTTCAATGGTAGCAGGCGCTCCCTGAAGACCCAGAGCCCAAGGAGTACACTGAGCCCAACGATGCCTACGTTGTTGATCCCGAAAATGACCGAACTATCCATTCTATTTCCGGCAGGGGAGACATAATTAAGTGCACGTACCAGGAAGAAAATTGAGCCGAAGTTTACTCCGCCCAGCAACAATCCCCATCCCCATACTTTCAACCGCAGGAAGCTGCGGTAATATTTCGGGTAAAAGAGCAGCACGATGACTCCCGATAGAAAGGCGTTAAGAAAGAGGACGGCACTGAATAGTGCTGTATCAGCATCATTTACAAACTTGTGCTGCGCAAATTTTACCAGTGAGTCGACCACTCCCATGCCCACAAAAAGGATTAGTGGGATATATATTACCGCAAGACCAATGATACCTTTTCGGGGCTTATAGATTGTGAGAGCCACCCCGCCCAAGGTGCATACAATAGCTCCTGTCTTAATGAGGTTTAGTTGGTCGGAGGGATCGATGAGTAATGAAAAAATGATCGGAAAAATGACCGACATTTTACTTGCTACAGTTGTAATTGAAATTCCGGCTTTACGGGAGGAAAATGCAATTATGAAAAACATGATGATAAACAGGATCCCAATAATGATGCTAATGGGTAACCACTCCATCTCCATGATGCCGCTAAAACTTACATAACCAGGATTAATAATGAAACCCAGGATGCTGGCAATAAAGTAGTTGATTACGATAATTGGGAATGAGGGGATGCCGAACCGTTCAATTGATTTGAAAACAACAAAGATACCTGTGGAAGAGAGTATGCATAATATTAGAAGGTGCATTCAGCCCTACATCTTTAGTTTCTTCTCGATCTCGTCCACCTGTAGCCGAAATCGTTTATCTGTTTC
>JAUVKN010000180.1 GCA_030596245.1 Bacteroidia bacterium
CAAAGGTCCCAGAATGATCACATCAACTGAAGATGGGGAAATCATTGAGCAGGAGGAGATATATCTGCAGGCACTGAGTGACTTTCTTGAAGCGGAGTCTATACTTCCTGAAACCTGGTCTTCTGTGGACCAGGGCAGGCCCACGCAGGGAAGCGTAAAAGGGATGCTGGCACGGATCTATTCACAGCTGGCTGGTTATTATAACAGACCATCCGTAAATGATCAGGCAAAGGTCCAGGAGTACTGGCAGAAAACAAGGGAAAAACTTGAGCAGATCTTTGGGATGAATTATAGTCTTGTCCCTGACTACATCGATAACTTTACCATGAGCAATGAGAATAACAGCGAATCTTTGTTTGAGATCCAGTTTAATGAAGGGTTGCATAATGGCGCAGAATTAGGAGCACACAGACCGAAGTTTTTTGGATTGGTGGTGGATGGTGGTGCCTGGGCAGATGCCTATGCAAGAGCATGGCTCCTTGACGAGTTTCAATTGGAAAGAACAGCTGGAAACGAAGTAGATCCACGGCTTGGAGTGACTCTGTTTTATGAAATCCCGGGAGATACAACACTCCTCTATGGAAATACCTGGTCCGAATGGATGGCAACTGAAGATTACAGGCTTACACAACCATGTTACTGGAGGAAATATACCCGTGTGGATACCCATGGCTCTGAAGACTATAGTTCAGGAATTAATTTTCGTCTTCTGAGATTGTCAGATATGTTCCTTCTTTATGCGGAAACACTCAATGAACTGAACAGCGACCGTGCTGCTGCTGTTGAGTATATTAATAAGGTACGGCGCCGGGTGGGTATGAGCGATCTTGATCCGGCTAATTTTGGAACCAGGGAGTTGCTTCATGAACAAATAATGCATGAACGACTGGTTGAACTGTGCGGGGAGGGAACCAGATGGTATGATCTTGACAGATGGGGCATCTTGCACGACCAGGTTGAGATCAATAAGATGGCCAATGAGCGAGATGATGAATTCAGCAACTTTGAAATGGGTGTCAGTCATCTTTATCCCATTCCAAACAGGGAATTATCCTTATACCCCGGTCTGACTCAAAATCCAGGATATTAATTAAACCTCAATGCAACTAAATAAAAAGAATCTACGATGAAAAAAATTATTGCACCGGTAATCATTTTGGCAATTATTTTCGGAATGATCTCCTGTACAGATGTGCAGGGAGATGGAATGTACGAGGTTTTATGGGAAGGAAGCAGTGTGCCGGAAGATTCCAGCTACTGGAATCCGGTATGGGAACCGGATCTCTCATTTCCAGTTGTTTTCGAGGCCGCAGTAGGTTATTATGCCATCGGTTCTGATAAAGAATGGACTGAAGGGCTAATCAATACAGCGCCGGTACTCAGTTCAAGTGACCTGATGAGCTGGCGGCTAAGGGGTGAAGCATTTGAAGAGAAACCTGACTGGTCTGATGGGAAAATTAGTACTGTTTCAGCCGGATTCGCTAAAACCAAAGGAACTTACTTTATCTTTTATACGCTTGAGGATGCCGGGATTGGCATGGGTGCTTCCAAGGCTCCCCAGGGTCCCTATACAGATTTCGGATTATTGATAAATTCAAACTCTGTGGGCCTTTCAGCATGCAATAATCCATTCTTTTTTGCATTCGGCTCCAGAGCGTATATCTTTTATCAGGGTGGCGATGGCATGTATGGACAGGAGCTGTTGCTTAGTAAAACTGAACTTGCAACATTAAAAGGAGATAAATTTAAGATCACCGGAGCAGCCATTAACAGCTTGAACATGACCAGGCTTTTTGATTATTACTACCTTTTTGGAGGTATTGATGATGGCGATGCGGGAAGAATAACCATTGGTCGCGCCCTTGAAATAACAGGTCCGTTTATGGATCAGGAAGGGAACAGCATGCTTGATGAAGAAGGGACACTGCTGCTCAGGGCAAATTCAGAAAATGGATTTGTGGCTGCCAACTATATAGGTGGGATTCTACAGGATTCCAATGATGATATTTGGATCACCTACCAGGCTACAGATATTGATAAGCCCACTCTTTCAACTGGAGATGATCGATATCCTCTATTACTCAGTAAGATAGAATTTAATGAAAATGGTTGGCCCACCCGGGTTTTTGAGGCTAAAGCGGGATGGAACAACCCGAAATTCGCCAAGTAATATCTATCAATGAAAGTCATTGTGATTTATAAATTAATCAATTATTAACTAAAATCTATCATTATGAAAAAAGTGCTTTACACATTTTTGATTGCCCTGATCTCAATGGGGCTGTTTGCACAAACCCATGTGGTCCATGAGGAACTGGGACAGGCATGGGGAGGAGGTGCCTCTGTGGATATCGACGGAGATGGAGACCTTGACTTCTACATTGCGGGGAATAAAGATAATCCCCGGGAACCCTTTCTTGATGAGAATGGTGATCCTATCGATTTTAATGGGGATGGAATTGCCGATACAACCGAACGTTGGCAGAGACTCTATTTATTGACTGAATCAGGATTTGTGAATACACCCACCAACCTGCGGGTAGTGGACAGGGCAAACCTTGATTGGGCTGATATCAATGGTGATGGACTGGTTGATCTGTTTGCGGCTGAGCATAGCTTTAACGAACGTGGTGTGCCCGATGATCCCTGGTATCACGGAGGGGTTTATACCAATGACGGTGATGGAAACTTCACCAAACTGGATTGGCCACTTTATGAGAGAACCAATGCCGGGGCATTCGCTGATTTTAATAACGACGGACACATGGATTATGTAGGGATTTCTGTGGATAGTGCAGGATCATTCGTCTATATAAATCAGGGTGACGATACATTTGAAGAGACCAATGGGGATGTATTTGGGGAGTATAAATTCGGAATTCCTTATCTGGAAGTGATTGACTACAATAACGATGGGCTCACAGACATATTCATTACCTCTAACTGTGATAATCCGGCTACAAACGATGGCGCCAGGGTAATATGTGATATCTTCATAAACAATGATGAAGAACCCGGCACCTTTTACAGGGCTTTTATAGGAGATAATGGTATCTTCCAGAAGGGTAATGGAGGCGTTGACTTTTCTGACTTTAATGGTGATGGTTACATGGATATGGCGCTGTATGGCGAAGGTGGCTCAGGAACTGGTGAACCAGTAGATGGGGATATCTGGGCTTGTATCACACATGTATACATGAACCAGGGGGATGGCACATTTCTGGATAAACCCCAGCCAGCCATCATTAATGATATCAGACCATTGACCAGCAGCGGGGTTGGAACAGCCTCTTTTGACTGGGACAATGATGGATTTCATGATTTGATCATCACAGGATGGGCACCCGATCCAGGACCACACACCCAGGCAGCTTATCTGTATAAGGGAGATGGTGCAGGGAACTTCACCGAAGTTGGACGTGTACCCGGAGCCTCTGAAACAGTACTGTTATTCAATGACTGGAACGGAGATGGGGTCATGGATTTCCTTGTTTCCGGTCACAGCTGGGATGATATGTGGTATGTCGGTGAGGAAGTTGGAAGAACAGCAGCCGTATACTTCAATACCAATACCAGTTCGCCCAATGTCAGACCATCAGCTCCCGCTAACCTTGTAACTACGATGGGTACAAACCAGGTAACCTTTTCATGGGATGCAGCCACCGATGACAAGAGTGCAGCCGAAGCACTGACATATGAATATTATCTTAAAGATGGTGCTGGCGATTTTGTAGTTGCTCCTGCATCACATGTGGGTGGAGATTTGGATGGTGTGCGCATGGTTGTAAAGAATGGAAATCTGTTCCTGAATAAGGAAATTACACTTAATGACCTCGAACCGGGAGAATATACCTGGAGTGTTCAGGCAATTGATGCATCCTATGAAGGATCGGTTTGGGCCGACGTGGCATCATTTAAAATATCAGGTGTATCCGTTGAACAATCTGCACTTAGCTCACTGTTGAAAGTATATGCCCTGCATGATCAGCTGGTGGTAAAGCTGAATGCAGATAAAGCAGGAACAGTTTCTGTGTATAATCTGACAGGTCAGCTTATAAAGCAAGAGATCCTCGAGGGTGAATATACCACAAACCTTGCAAATGGTATATATATTGTGAAGGTTGAATTTGAAGGTGAAATTGCCGCTGAAAAGGTAATGATCGCTCAATAAATGGACAGTATCTAGAAGAGTTATTGGGGGTGCCTGAGATAGAATTTAGGCACCCTCAATTTCTTTGGGAAAGTGAGCTATTTGATCAAACAGAAAGAAGGAAACTAAATGAAATTTTTATCAGGTATACTACTCAGTCTCTTTGGCCTGTCTCTTTCGGGGCAGTCAGTGAATGAAAAGATTACGTTGCAGTTGAGTCAGGCTTCCGTGTTGAGAGTGGATGCAGGCAGCGACATTAACCTGTCTGAAACAGGATCAGTTACGATAGGCGATCTGGTAACAATTACCGGTGGAACACCTGAATATGCCTATGAATGGTATGATGAAATTGGCCATATATATTATGAGAAGTCACCGGAGGTGCAGAATTCAGGGATGTACTGGCTGACTGTAACCGATGAGAATAACTGTTTAGCTATAGATTCTCTCACACTATTTGATTATGGCACTACAGTCAAACGATTCTCTCGGGAAGATTCCGAATATGTGATTCGGGATCAAGGTAACAATAGCTTTCAAATATTAATAAGGAATGTGAATGGACCGGTATCATTATCCGTGATTTCCATTGACGGAAAGATCTTGTACTCATTCTCAAATCCGGAGGTCAAAGGAGATTTTACACACAGGGTGGATCTGCCACACACCGCAAGCAACTATTGTCTGCTTTCAATACAATACAACAACAGGGTGTCAGTTAAGAAGCTAATCCTGAATTAATAACAAAACATAATGAAAAAGATCTTAATCTATTTTCTGCTCTTACTCATTCATGTGATCGGGTCAGGATTAATGGCTCAGCAGGGAACTGAAATTTATACGACATATTATAACAGCATTGAACCCGTACTGCTTCAGCTTAGCAAATATCCACACGGAGATATTCAATGGCAGGATTCTAAGGATGAAGGAAATTCATGGAGGGATATTGCCGAAGCCAATGAATTAAGCCTGTCATATAGAACCGATACCTCAGCTTACCTTCGTGCAGTTGTTTTATCAGGTTCCTGCGACCCACTCTATTCACAATATACATCCCTCCGAACACTCAGGGTGTATACCGGACGGATCGACAGCATTACAGAATCATCCGCTTTGATCTATTGTGAAATAGACAGTGGTGATGTGGCACTGGAGGAGTATGGATTAGTCTATAGCAATCAACCTGCCTTTGATGAAAACTCTCAAAAAATAAAACTGACACCTCCGGTGGAAGACTCTTTCAGTGTAAAAGTGTCAGGGTTGGACCAGGGTGTTACATACTATGCAAGGGCATACGGCACCGCCGCCGATGGTGCTTTAATATTTGGGAACAGTGTTGAATTTTCTACTATTGAGGTGATAATACAACAGAACTATAATGTGACCAGGGACTCGGTCTGGATGAGGTACGATCTGACGGGTGTAAACGAGGAAGATATTGAAGAACATGGAATATTTATCAATTCAGAATCAGCATCCCTTCCAACCTCTGAAAAAGTCCAGGGTTTTTCTGAGCATGGACAATTAACTTCAATCGCAGGATCGCTGTTACCAGGAACAGATTATTTTGTACAGGCCTATATCAGAATCGGAAGCATATTCTATTACAGCAATGAGAAGAGAATTACCACCTGGTCGGAATACGATGGAGCAGTTGATACAACTACCATTAATGTAAATCACCGGATAGAATGGAACGATCCTTCCACAGCCATACAGCTGAACCCCCCAGGCACTTTCGGTGCATATGGAAGGGTGGAACGTCTGGGAACCAGCGATACTTTGATCCTGGTTTACCATGGTGGACCAAATACTGGTGACTGGATCAATATTTATTTGCGTAAGAGTTATGACAATGGGGCAACCTGGTCTGCTCAGGAGACCTTGATGGATCTGGCAGAT
Organism: Bacteroidia bacterium; assembly: GCA_030596245.1. Taxonomy (GTDB): domain Bacteria; phylum Bacteroidota; class Bacteroidia; order Bacteroidales. Next base: position 6,056 of record JAUVKN010000180.1, read on the forward strand.
TATCCTGGTCAGTACTGGCGTTTCTGTACTCCTGAGATACTTCAACTGGCAAATGGATGGATTCTGGTTGCCATTGAAGCCAATGCCCGTCCGGATGAAAATCAGAGCTCAGTTCAGATCCTGGTAAGTAAAGATTCTACACAGAGCTGGGAAGCGCCTATCATCTATAAGACAGGGCGGACCTGGGAACCTGCCATGGTTCAACTTCCCCATGGAGAGATAGAGCTATTCTATTCCAGTGAGGCCAAATGGTGGTCCGGCGATCCCCTTTATCAGGATATCCAGGTTATCCGATCCACCGATAACGGACAATCATGGTCCGATCCAGAGGTGGTGGCTTACTATCCCTATAAGCGTGATGGTATGCCGGTGCCAATGATGCTCCAGGGAAATAAAGGTGTCGTATTTGGGATTGAGACTGTCGGTTCAGGGAACTCACCCTATATTATTCACCGTGATATGGATGGCCCATGGACCCTTACTACCTCAGATTTTTTTGATAGTCCACACAGGTGGTGGGTAAGCGGATTCAGCGGTCATGGGGGCGCTCCCTATATCCTTCAATTGCCCACCGGTGAAATAGTATTTTCTGCCCATATTTACAGGGGAGGGGACTGGATTCAGAACAACTACCAGGAAGTAATGATCGGTGACAACAATGCAAAAAATTTCAAAGATGTGACTCATCCGTGGGGCCTGTTACCTGTGGGAGAGAGTGCCATTAATAACAGCCTTTTCCTGAAAAATGATTCCACCATCGTTACCATTTCTACCAGAATGTTTTCCAATGGGACCGGTGGTTTGTACTGGATTGAGGGTGAAATCGTACCAAAATAGCCCCGCAATGATGTCCAAAACGTTAATTTCTACTTAATGAAATACAGATCCACATTCATATCCGCCATATGTTACCTGTTTATCCTTCTTCAGGGACAAACCACATCTTTTGGACAGTGCACCTTTCAGAATCCCATTATGGAAGGTGCTGATCCTTTTGCCTTTTTTCATGAAGGGAACTATTATTTACTGGTTACCAGGGCAAACCGAATCGGAATAAAGCGAGCCCCAAAACTTCAGGATATTGGACCACTGAGTGAAATTACAGTCTGGAGGTTTGAGGACACGCCGGTTGGAGGACATGTATGGGCACCCGAGATGTATTATATCGATGACAACTGGTATATATACAGTTGCGGACAAAATACCGGGCTTGACAGCAATCCCGATGTGGTCCCATATATCCAGGAGCGACAGGAGATGTTTGTATTAAAAAGCATCACCGGAGATCCATTCGGACCCTATGAATTTGATTCATGGCTGATGCCGGGTCTTGGAGCCATCGATGAGACGATTTTTACCCATACCGATGGGAAGCGCTATATCATCTGGTCTCAATTCAACATCCCGGGTCAGCCCCAGAGTCAATGCCTGTACATTGCTGAACTAAATAACCCCAGATCCATCGGGGTGACGAGGGTTATGATCTCATGTCCGGAGCATCCCTGGGAACTGTACGGCTGGCCGGTAAATGAGGGAGCAGCAGTGCTCCAAAAAAACGGAAAGACCTATGTGGTCTACTCCGGGAGTGGTTACCAGGTACCCGAATACGCGCTTGGTTATCTGGTCAACAGCGATGGGGATCTGCTTAATCCTGCTTCCTGGAGCAAGGTTGGTCCTGTTTTTAAGCAAAATCCTGCAGGTGGAGTCTATGCCACTGGCCATAATTCATTCACCACCTCACCTGATGGTACTGAAGATTGGATAGTGTACCATGGCCGATTGAGTACCGATGGAAATCAACCCCGTTACACATTTATGCAACCATTTAGATGGGATGGGGATGTACCTAAGTTCGGAACACCGGTCCCGGTGGGTGATTATATTGATTGTCCAAGCGACACAGGATGGATCATATCAGCAGAAAACTCAGGGCAAGAGTTAATATCTATCCATCCCAACCCAGCCGGTGACTATTTAAATATTGAATTACCTGAAGATTTAAATCAAGTCAGACTGAGAATTGTAAACCTAATGGGGCAGACCCTTATGGATATGGATATCAGTGATCCTGTTTTGAATATTACTCAATTACCGGAAGGAATGTACTTTCTGAATCTTTCATTGGGTATGAACCTCTATAAAGGAAGTTTTTTAAAACAATATAGCTATGTCAAAGATTAGTGTTGCCTTTGTTTGCCTTATTCTCCTGTCATGCAATGGAACCAGGCAGAATCAAGAAATTTTCAATCCCCGGAACCCATTACCGGTAAAATTTGGAGACCCGTATGTGCTGTTGTCATCCAATGGAAAATATTACATGTATGGAACAGGAGGAGGCGCCATTGATGGCTTTAGTGCATACTCTTCAGATAATCTTATCAATTGGAAACATGAAGGACAGGTTTACAGGGGAAACACCGCGGAGTCATGGACATCTGCAAATTTCTGGGCACCTGAGGTCTATGAAAACGACGGTAAATATTATATGTTATTTAGTGCCGACTGGAAATATAATCCAAATAACGAATTAGAAAACTTCCGTATTGGCGTAGCAGTGGCTGACCATCCTACAGGGCCTTTTAAAGACCTGTCTGATAAACCATTATTCGATCCGGGGTATCCGATT
>JAUVKN010000158.1 GCA_030596245.1 Bacteroidia bacterium
TACGTTATTAATCTTCCTCAAAGATAGGCAATAGATGCTGTTCAATACATGAATGACCCGTAACCGATTGGCACTGTTTTGAATACATATGCCTCAATATATTTTCAAACAGCTCCCTGGCTTCAGGATAGTTTTCATCATCGAAATTCCCATTGTGCCATAAAAGTGTAAAAATCCCGTTGAATTTCTCACATTCACCCACCAGTTTTTCAACCGATTCAAGGGATGACAATGGATTCATCTTTCTATACTGGTAGAGGGTTGCATCCATCACCACCAGGGGAATCTCCCAAACATCCATCATCTCCTCCTTCTCAAAATCATATAGTTTAAAAGGCATACAAAACGAATTCCTGAAACCTTCATGTTCTGCAAACCCAAGGGATGCGTCATAGGAAAATCCACATGCAGCGTGCAATCGCGAAGTGCCAGGATGCTTGTATATGAGCCGGTGTTGTCTGATCCCGAAAACCAATCCCTTTGAATATTGCTCCAGCAACTGAAGATGGTACTTGAGTATCGCAAGATGATCAGCTGAACGGATTGACCCATGCAATCCAATTTCACACTCCTCTCTCCTCAGGTAAGCGAAGAGGTTTCGCAACCGCTTGTCTCCAAACCTGTAATATGAATCCTGATGTTTCAGCTCCTTATGAAGAAAATAAAAAACTGATTTAAACCCGTATTTCTTTGCACTCCCCACAAGATATTCAAAATCCCAATGCGGATTTGGCCGGTTAAAAAACTTCAGATAGTTACCCAGGTATTTCAACAGAAAACGGAAACTCTTGATCTTAGAATTGGAGCTGGGAGCCAATCCCAGCACCTTTTTCACCCTGTACACCAAATCATGAAATGTATAGGTGTCTACCACATCCACATCATGGGTAAGTAAGAATCCAAACGTATCAAACAACCTGTTCTGATTAAACGGGATTCTTCTCCGGTCGCAAAATTCACCTATTCCCTCCCCAATAAACTTGAAATAGTAATTAACCAGGGGCACGTGTTCAATACCCAGTTGGTGCTGAATGGATCCTTCATACCGGAATCTGTTGAAATGATCCCTGCCAGAGGGGAGGGTCTCCTGATAACCGGAAAGCAGAAAGAAGGCTGACTTGAGCAGGTCATGCTGAAAAACCAGAGATCCATTCTCCCACTTAAACAACTCCGATGACTCCCCGACCGGGAATAGAACAGGCAGCTCCCTTGCGGTTATTACGTTCTCTATTAAGAAGGGTTCGGACGACAATTTGAAAACGATGGAGCCTGGCTTGATCTGCTGGTGAGAATGCGCTGGAATCAATTGAATATGCTCCCTAATATCAGCTGAAACCCTGAAATGCAGGTTAAGGTGATAGAGCACATATTTTACCTGTTCCTTGTTTAAACTCCCATTCATACACCGGCAATTACAGATTCATATCATCCCCCAACCCTTCATCCATCAATCGCTTCACGTTCTTCTTCCACTTTGCAGGATTTCTCCAGGTATTCCAAATCTGACTTATCCTTTGAAGTTCCACGGATTCATAAAATTTAAAAAAGTAGAGGATAAAGGGGAAAAGTGCAATGATCAGCAATTTCAGGCCTATTCGAATTGCAATATGAAAATCGGGGATCAGGGAGGTCAGAAAAAAGAGACTGATACCTGCCACAAATAAAAGCATCACTTTTTTTATTTCATAGGGGATGGCATAAAACCTGCGTGCAGTGGAATAGGTGAGCCAGGCCATTAAAAGACTTGATACATTGACAGCGATCACCGATCCATACAATCCCATCCGGGGAAGGAGGAACCAGTTCAATCCAAGATTCAAAAGGGCAGATATCAGGGTGATCCAGACCAGAAAATGTATCTTCTTTACATAGTGCAACCCTATTGTAAAAACATATTGTTGTCCCTGAAAACAAAAAGCCAGCAACATGAAGGGGATATAAATAAAGGATTCGTAATACTTGGGATCCCGGGCAAACGTATAGATAATCTCTTTAGAAAATACCGATAAAGCCAGTGAGGCAAAGATCAGGATAAAGGAGTAGTAGGTGAACACCTTCGAAACAAACCGCCTTATATCCATTTTGTCAAACATATTGAAAACGATAGGAATAAAGCCGAGTTGAAAAGCCTGGATCAATGTCAGTTTGATCACACTGGAAACTTTGTAACTCATTGCGTAAATCCCCAACCGTTCATATTCCAGCAAGACCTTGATCAGGTATCGGTCGCCCATGGTGAGAAGGAAAAGGGATAGCGAAGAGAAAATCAATGGAAATCCGTAACGAACAAGCTGGCGAATTACAACAAAATCCAGAGATACTTTCATCCTTCTGATCAGGTAAGGTATGGTAAACACAAAAAGCAAGACACTGCCCAACAATTGTCCCAGCAGGATACCCTCAATGCCCATTCCCCTGACGGCCACGAAATAGATGATGAGGCTAAGAACTGTTATAAACCGCACTATGGTTGCAAGGATAAATAAGACTGGTTTTTGAATAATCCTGATAAAATCGAGTGTCAATCTATTCAGGACCTCCAGGGAGGACCAGATGATCAGCAGATGAAAATACCGTGAAAAACCACTTGAATCAAAATATAGATTGGAGATATTTCCGGCCACAGGATGAAGAAGGGCATTGAATATCCCAATGCTGATCAACGATAAAATCAATGATGTAAACAGGATCACTCTTTTCTTTTCCGGGTTATCCTCGGCTGAAAAATGCCTGATCATGGAAATGGAAAGCCTGACCCCAATCAGGATAACCAGTACCTGACTCGTCACCTCCAACAGGGCCCATTTCCCATACTCCTCAACCACGAGATGATCCGTATAAATGGGAAGCATGATCAGGCCTATCAGTTTCAGACTGATATTCCCAATGCTATAGATAATCGTGCTCTTGAGGGTGTGCTTCAACCTGCTAAACATGTTGGTCTTATTGATTTTTCAGGTAAAACACCGCTGTACTTCCATCCCTGGCATCATCCAATTCAGAAGCAGCACGTTCAAATTTTCGAATCATATCTTTGGGAAACATTTTGCTCTTCTTTTTCCAATAGTATGATGTCTCATGTTGCAGAGGAATTCCAATGGAATACTGCTCACTGGCCCAGAAATCAAAGGCGGTAGTTTTAAATTCAAAACGCTCAATGCTCATCCCTGCATCTTTTGCCAAAATTGCCATGCTCTTTACCGAATGAAGGTAAAAATGCCTCGGAGCACACAAACCCACCCAGTTTACTCCATACCTTCTCCAGGGATATGTATCGATCACCGGAATGGAGATCATGATGTATTTATCCTGACCAATCAGGTTGGAGAGCACTTTCAGAACTCTGAGGGGATCCGGCATATGCTCAAATGAATGATTCAGGAAGACCAGGTCGAAATCTTTTTCCCCGAGCTCAAATACTGACTTCTTCAACACTTTAACCTGGTTGCTATGATTTATATCCTCTTTTATAAATGGATCGATTCCCCACAGACTCCTAAAGCCATATTTGTTCAGCCTGATCAGGTTATTACCAGAACCGGATCCAACTTCCAGGATCTTATCATCCAATCCTGCTTTGCTGTTTTTGATCTTCTCAACAGTGCCTCCTCCAAGTTGCTTATATAGCAATCTCCCAACAAGGTTAGGGTTGACACCTGTGCAATGAAGCGCAACCCTGGACCTTAATCGACCTTTTATGCCGCTATTGGACTGTGATTTGAGCTTCTCACTGAAAGAGTAATATTCCGATGGATAATAATCCGCTATATTGGAGGGATACTCCTTGATCTGAAGACATCCGCAGGACGAACATTTTAAATAGGGAAAGGACTCATTCATTCCAAACCGCATTTCAGGAATGTTGTACCAGCTATTGTACTCCCCGTTCCCACAGATTCTGCACTTCATCTCACCCATATTTTTTAAATGGTCTAACCAACAGATTGCCCAGGTCCATTCCCAGTTCAGGAGCGTACCTCACAAAAAACCCTCCCAAAATTGAAAAAAATATCCGCACCCTTTTTGAAAACGCTATCTTCCTGTAAAAAGGTACAGACAAGTAATATAAATAGAATTTCCAGAATGGTAAAAAGTATTTCCGTTGCCTGCGGAACAAGGTCCGGTGGTACCTCCTGAGCCTGGCGTGCCTCTCCTCGGCAGTCCGGTTCTTCCTTCTGAATCTTCGAATAGTAGGGGCCACAACAAATTGCCCCTGAAGCGCTAACTCAGATAGCCATACGGCCCCCGATCCTATGACCTGTGCCTGCAACCTGGTTTTTTTTACTGCCTCCAGGCGCATCAATCCATAAAGAGCCTCCTCGGGTCCCCAGAAAACCATATTAAATCGCTGAAGAAGTTTACTTCCTGAGGTATCAAAAAAGCCGGTTGAGATCACTGAATTATCGAGGGGATCCTCCATCCAGAACGAAGGGGCGTAAACCAGTACTGCATCCTTATTGATCGAGAGGGTTGTGTAAAGGAGCTGTAGAAAATTATCGGACCACAGGTCATGTCCCCCTGCATAAATTAAGAACTCTCCCCTGGCGTATGCAACGATGCTGTTCCAGTTCTCCAGCGCACCCCGGTTCTCCTCATGCCTTATGTAGGTGATGTTCTCATGTTTTGAGGCAAACCTTGCCGCCACTTCTTCCGGAACTCCTCCCGGATTATTGTCAGCAATGATGATCTCGAAATTTTTAAAACTCTGACTTAAAATATTATCAAGGGTCTCCTCCAGGTATACCTCGCCGTGGTATATCGGAATTCCAATGCTTATTTGAGGGGTTCCATGCATGAAGAGCGGTTCTTAAAACTGGAAATTATAGAGTTCAGCCTGTTTGGAACATATCGCTTTGACCTCTTCTTTATGTTCATCCTTCCATTGATCAAACGGCGGATAGCTTCGCTTCTTCTGTACATTCTTCTTCACTGACAGCATAGATTTAATTCTTTTTTCCGGGATTTCGACTGAAATAAAATCCAGGATTTTCTGAATCCCCCCTGTTTCAGACAGGTCAAATGGGAATACCATGGATCGGTCATTGGGAAGGGTCTGGCGGAATCGGTCTATAAACTGGTTGGTTTCATTCCACAACCAGGCAACCTTGCCATAAGGAGACAGCCCCTGCCAGTAAGTATTTGTATCGACAGACAAGGGTTGAATGCGTTTTATATCATCAGCCTCGCCTGATGTGAAATAGGATCGGTCAAGACCAGACCGAATAAAACCCCCGGGATGTCTCACAAGATGAACAAATTTTGCATCCGGGAAAATGGAAGAGAGCACCGGAGCAAAAAAAGTGATGTAATTGTTTGTTTCAATATATCTTTTTTTCGTTTTCGCGGTATATCGAAGATGTTGCTCACGTCCGGTAAAAAAAAGCTCACCCAGAAGATCTTGTACTTCCCCGGGCATATTGAATGCGTAACGGTTGGTCAACTCCCATGCCAGCCTGCTTTGAATGGCAAGACTGGGGACGGGGCTATGGAACAGAGCCAGTTCTTTCTTCTTAGCAAGTAAATCGGAAAACCACCTGGTCCCACACCGTCCTGTAGATAAGAAGAACACCGGTTGAGGAATATAAGTACTCAAATCCTCCCTCAGGTTATATACAGAAAGTTTCCGCTTTGGTTTCCCCAATTTTGCAAACCAGTACAGCTCTTCAAGACCAATCATTTCAAATCTTTACAATTGATAAATGTAGCAATAATCCTATATTTGATCCTGAATTTATTTCTAAAGATTTTAATATAAATCACAACAATGCAACGACCTTTCAACTTTAATAAACTCATCCCCCATATCTCAGCCATTGTAATTTTCCTGTTGATCTCTTTCGCCTATTTTCCCGAGGTGCTGGATGGGAAGCGGTTAGGGGGCCATGATAACGCCACTTTCAAAGGCATGTCCAGGGAATTAAGTGATTACAGGGAAGCCACCGGAGAAGAAGCACTCTGGACAAACAGCATGTTTGGAGGGATGCCCGGGTATATGATCAGTACCACGTACAAGGGAAATAAATTGAAATTTATGGACAGTTTGTTGCAGGCCGGTCCCAGGCCAGTGAGCTTTGTATTCCTCTACCTGATCGGTTTTTATATACTGCTTGTATCACTGCGTGTGAATCCCTGGCTTGCCATTGCCGGTGCCACAGCGTTTGCTTTCTCTTCGTACAACTTTGTGATCCTTGCAGCAGGACATAATTCCAAGGCAATTGCCATCGGATATATGGCTCCGGTAATTGCCGGGGTTATCCTCTCCTTCAGGGGAATGAGACTGCTTGGTGCAGCTGTCACAGGAGTTGCCCTCGCCCTGCAAATCAGGTCAGGCCACCCTCAGATCACCTATTACACCCTGATGATCATCTTTATTTTCGGGTTAACACAACTCTACTTTGCCATCAAAGAAAATTATTTCAAAGAGCTGCTGATCACCGTTGCAATTTTGCTTGTGGCCGTGGGCTTCAGTGTGACCAGCAATGCCGCCAGGCTCTGGACCACCATGGAGTATGGAAAATATACCATGAGAAGTCCATCTGAGCTTACCATGGAAGAGGATGATAAGACCTCCGGGCTGACAAAAAGCTATGCCACCCAGTGGAGTTATGGAGTGGATGAGACTTTTTCCCTTCTTATACCCGGTTTCAAGGGAGGAAGCAGTGATGGTTCCCTCTCAGAGAATTCTGAAACATACCGTCTTTTTGCAAAGAGCAATCCAGCCCAGGCTTCAGAAGTGATCAAACACTTACCGCTTTATTGGGGCACCCAGGCCTCTACCATGGGGAATGTGTATGTGGGTGCAATTGTGGTGTTACTGTTTGTGCTGGGGATGTTTGTAGTGGACCACAGGATCAAATGGTGGCTACTTGTTGCTTCTGTCCTGGGTATCATGCTTTCCTGGGGTAAAAATTTCATGTTCCTCACCGAATTCTTCATGGACCACGTGCCTGGATATAATAAATTCAGGACGGTGAGCATGACGCTGGTACTCCCGGCCCTGACCATGCCCATTCTGGCCATACTCGCCCTCAACCAGGTTTTATTTGGTGAAGTCAGTAAGAAAAAACTGCATTATGCATTGAAATGGTCAGTGGGAATTGCAGGTGGTATTGCCCTGCTCTTTGCCCTCCTTCCTGATATGGCCGGGGATTTTGTATCAGCCCGGGACAGCAGTTACCAGCAGGCCCTGGCCGACACCCTTCAGGCCGATCGCCGCAGTTTGCTTCGAACCGATGCATTGAGGTCACTGTTATTCATTGGTCTGACAGCAGGATTGATCCTCCTTTATAAGATGGAGAAGATGAAAATGAACCTTGTCATTGTTGGGATTGCTGTACTCTTCCTGGCCGACATGTGGCCAGTCAACAAAAGGTATCTCAACAAAGAACACTTTTCAAGTAAACGGCAAGCCAGTCAGCCCTTCACTCCGTCGGCAGCTGACCAGTTTATCATGAATGAACCCGGATTCAATAACCGGGTTCTGAACCTGACAGTGGCCATGTTCCAGGATGCCTCCACCTCCTTTTTTCATCCTTCCATAGGTGGATATCACGGCGCCAAGATGAGACGTTATCAGGACATCATCGAAACCGGAATGATGGCTGATATCAACGCCTTGTTCGGGGCTCTTCAATCCCAGAATTATCAAACAGTGGACAGTACTCTGGCACGAACCAATGTGCTGAATATGATCAATACGCGGTACATCCTGATCAATCCGGAAACACAGCCCATCACCAACAGGCATGCCCGCGGAAATGCATGGTTTGTCAACCAGGTAAAGGTGGTTGAAAATGCAGATGCAGATGTGGCATCACTTGCAACCATTGATATTTCGAGAGAGGCAACCCTGGATGCAAGATTTGAGGGGCTGCTGGAGAAGAGAACATTTCAGAATGAGCCTTCAGCATCGATCCGGCTCACCGATTACCAACCTAACAGAATGGTATATCAAAGTGAAACTACCGCCGAACAACTTGCACTGTTTTCAGAAATCTATTATGATAAAGGCTGGCAGGCATACATCGATGGTGAAAAAGCTGATCACCTGCGCATGGACTACATGCTAAGGGGTATGGTCATCCCGGGTGGCAGTCATGAAATCGTGTTTGAATTCCATCCAAGATCCTACTTTTTGGGTACAACCGTATCTGTGATCAGTTCCCTTCTGCTATTGTTGCTGTTCCTGGGTGCCGTTTATTTGCATTACAGCAAAAGTGAAGGAGATAAGAGATCTTTAATAACGGTTTAGCCACCGGTAACGGCGGACGTTGCTGCCCAACTTCACTGAAAGGGTGATCTCGTGCGATCCGTAGTTGAAGTGTCCGATCTCGGAAAGTGCCCAGTCAAAGGAATACCCGAAATAGAGCCCTTCGACCCTGACACCCACAATGGCAATGATGCTTTTGTTGGTCCGGTAGGAAAACCCTCCCCAGTATAGGTCTGAATAATAAAGCTTTATGGAAAAATCCCCTTGAGGGTTCCAATTCTCCGTGGTCTTTAAAAGTGTACTTGGTTCCAGCTCCAGGTCATCCGACAGAGAAAAACGGTAACCACCCATGAGCCAGTAGTGTCTGAATGTTTTAAAATCGGGCAGTTCATTGGCCCCGATAAGGACAGATGTCTGAAGCAAATTGCTCACCGAAAAGCCCACGAAATAATCGAATCCTCTAAACTGGATTCCAACATCGGCATCCGGGCTATAAGCCACAGGGTTAAAATCTCCATCCATGACAGGATCGCCAGACTCTCCAAAGCTAAGGCTCTCCTTATAGATCCTGTACTGGAAAGCCTTGGCCGCCAATCCGAAGGAAAGCTGCTGGTTGTTCATGATAATATGGTAGGCATAGTGAAGGGAAAAACCGGTCCGTGCCACATTGGCATTCACATCGTTGATGATATATGCACCCAGTCCCACACGTCCCTTTGTACTGCGAAGCACCATGTTATTTTTCCGAACAGGATTGTTCACAATCCTGTGAGATCGCTGTAGCAGGCGGGTCTGCCAGGAAGCGGAATAGGTTTGAGGAGCATCCTTGAATCCAAGCCACTGTTGGCGGGCGGTGGTATTGAAGGAGGTATACCCGTCATGTCCCGCCATGGAAGGGTTGATCATAAAACCATTGAGGATATACTGCGAAAAAATCGGCAATTGCTGAGCTGTCAGGTTCCCCGACCAGTTCAGCAATAAAATAAACGATATGTATCCTATAATTCGCTTCACCCGCTCTCTCTTACGCTATTATCGCACGATGGTTACATTGCCAATCACCATAGGTTCATCATTGTTCAGGTCAATGATGTAATGGTATGAATCAA
>JAUVKN010000259.1 GCA_030596245.1 Bacteroidia bacterium
ATCCCTCCACCAGGAGTGGTGTATCTTCCAATGAGACAACACGTTGTTTACTCATTGTCTGGAGAGGGTAAAGGACTCCAAATTGAGGTTGAAAATCCTCAAAAACCTCCATGGAACATGCTCCGGCAGTATGCAGCCATATCCCTTTCCGATCCTGGAATTTCCGTACCACACTTAAAATGACCCTGTCGGGCACACATATTATGAAGAAATCTGCACTGCGTGGAACCTCTTCCGGAACAGCTGTTCCAACACTACCCACCTCTTCTGCGAGTCTGGCTGAACATTCGTGGGTTCTGGAATGTACACATGTAATGGAGTGCCCTGCAAAATGCAAGTGCCGGGAAATGTGTGTGGCCACATTCCCGGCACCAATCATTACAATATTGTAGGAATCAGTAGATCCGATGACCTTTAAGTTAGAAGCAGTATTTATTCTCTTCAATCAAACGGTCGGCAATCCTTCTACGTGCTTCTTTCACATTTACACCTGCCACCGAAGTGAAATGGGAGATCCCTTTTTCAAGCAGATCCCGTACCTCACCATATGCAAAGGAGTAGGTAGTATCGCTGGCAAATTTGCTGATGCGTGTTGCAGCATCGTATACAAATACATCCGCCATATCCTTGTAAAGTTTGATCTCCTCTTCACTTTTCAGAGACTCCATCTTCTTCAGGCGAAGTACCACTGATTCGGCCGCATACACCTGAATGATGCAATCGGAGATATTGCTCAAAATCTCTTGCTCAAGACCCAGCTTGCGGGTGAATTTCTCAGAGACCGCTTTCAGCAACATCAGAACCACCTTCTTGAAATTGGCAATATATTGATCCTTCTCCCCAAAATAGTCTTCAACTGCTACCGGAGTTCCATTCAGGTTTTTTACCTCTTCAAAAGCCTTTTCCGCCTCTTCCATAATCGGAAGTACTCCTCTAGCTCCTTTTTTAAGGACACTATCCACCAGCAAAAGCCGGTTGATCTCATTGGTACCTTCAAAGATCCTGTTGATCCTGGAATCGCGGTATCCCCGGTCAACCATCATCTCGGCTGAAAAACCCATTCCACCGTGGATCTGTACTGCTTCATCCGCAACATAATCCAGTGCCTCTGAACCAAATACCTTCATAGCAGCTGCCTCAATAGCAAAATGGTTGAAAGCCTCCATGGTGTTCCGGCCCTTATCATCTCCATTGGCCACATAGTGTGCAATGGTATCATCAAGTGCCTGACTGGCGCGATAAACAGAGCATTCTGTAGCAAAAGTCCTGATCACCTGCTCAGCCAACTTATATTTGATGGCCCCGAATTGTGAAATCAGGCAATTGAACTGTTTTCTTTCGTTGGCATATCCAACCGACTGGTTGATGGCAGTTTTTGCCGATCCGATCACATTGGCTCCCAGTTTGATCCTTCCCATATGGAGGATATTCAGCGCGATCCTGAATCCTTCCCCACGCTTTCCAAGCTGGTTCTCAACAGGCACTTTGCAATCGTTAAAGAATATCTGACGGGTGGATGAACCTTTTATTCCCATCTTTTTCTCTTCGGGATTAAAGGTAATTCCCGGGAAATCACGCTCCACAATGAATGCACTCAATACCCGGTCGTTGTCGATCTTAGCAAAAACGGTCATTACATCTGCAAATCCACCATTGGTGATCCACATCTTCGCACCATTAAGGATGTAATGTTGTCCGTCTTCTGACAACACTGCCTTGGTGGTACCGGAGTTGGCATCCGAACCCGCTCCTGGCTCAGTCAGGCAATAAGCTCCAACCAATTCTCCAGTGGCCAATTTGGGAATGTATTTAGCTTTCTGCTCCTCACTCCCGTAATAGAGAATGGGCAGCGTACCAATACCGGTGTGACATGAGAATGCTACGGCAAAGGAATAACCGGCTCCCAGCACCTCACTTGCATACATGGTGGTAATAAAGGATTGCCCGAATCCGTCATACTCCTTCGGAATGGCAATACCCAGCAATCCCAATTCGCCCGATTTCCCAAGCAGCTCCCTCATTAATCCCTCCTCCTGGGCATCAATGCGGTCTATTGCAGGAAAGACCTCCGTCTCCAGAAAATCCTGGCAACTCTGACCAATCATTCGTTGCTCTTCATCTAATTCTTCAGGGATAAAAACATCGGCCGGATCGGTCTCCTTTACCAGGAACTCACCACCGGTAATTAATCTTTTGTTCTCCATTGTTATTGTTTTTACTCGCTTCGCTCGCGTTAATTAAACCGCTTCGCGATTGTTAATAGTTATTTATAATTCCAGGGCCTGTGCTACCAGTTCTGCAATATCATAAGCCTTCACACTATCTTCTTTGTTCTTATACTTGATACCATCAGTCATCATCACCATGCAATAGGGACAAGCTGTGGCAATGATATCTGCACCGGTACCAAGGGCCTCTTCAGTCCGCTCGATAAAGACCTCCTTTTCTCCCTTTTCAGCCTCTTTGAACATCTGTCCGCCTCCAGCACCACAACATAGTGCAAAACTCATGTTTCTGCCCATCTCTTTTTTTGTGGCGGCGAGCGCATCCAGCACCTGTCGGGGTGCCTTATATTCTTTATTGGCGCGGCCCAGATAGCAGGGATCATGAAATGTAATGGTGCTTCCTTCCAATGCATCACCAGGAATATTAAGCGATCCGTCTGAAATACGGTCACGAAGAAATTGGGTATGATGGATCACCTCATACCTGCCCCCCAGATCGGAATATTCATTTTTGAATGTATTGTAGGCATGTGGATCACAGGTAAGGATCTTTTTGACTTCATAACTCTCAAAGATCTCAATGTTCATCAATGCCTGCATCTGGTATAGCATTTCATTGCCAGCACGGCGAGCCACATCACCGCTGGATGATTCCTCTGTACCCAGTACTGCATAGGAAGTTCCGATGAAATCCAAGACTTTAACAAATGACCTTGATACATGCTTGTAACGGTCATCAAATGCTCCCGCACTACCTACCCATAAAAGGTATTCAGGTTTTTCGCCTTTTGCCAAAAGATCTGCCAGTACGGGCACCTCAACTTTTCTCTGCTTCGTTTCCATACCTATTGGCTCTTATCATTAACCACAATATCCTCTGCCCATAACATCCGGTCCTCCTGGGAGAACTGCCAGGGTGCACCATTGTTCTCGATGTTGGAGAAAATAGAATTCAACTCACTGGGAGCAGCCGATTCCTCCATCACCAGATACCGCCTCATTCCCACAATCAAAGCAGGCTGATTAATGTTTATGGGGCACTCTTGAGCACATGCGTTACACAAGGTGCAGGCCCACAATTCCTCTTCCGAAATGTAGTCTCTGATCAGTGACTTTTCATCGGAGTATTCTGCGCCATTTTTTACCAATCCGGGACCTTTCTCCTTCATCCTTGCCCTTACATCCATTACGATCTTTCTGGGCGATAATTTCTTGCCGGTAATATTGGCCGGGCAGACCGATGTGCATCGGCCACATTCGGTACATGCCAGTGAATCAAGGTAATTTTTCCAGGTAACATCCTCCACATCAAGAACCCCAAATCTTTCCGGGGTCTCCTCCTCTGCTGCTTCTCCCTCAGGAGGGGATGCAAATGCCTGGTCCGGATCCATCATGATCTTCACCTCTTTGGTGATGCTCTCCATGGTATCCAGTTTTCCCAGGGGCTCAAGCCTGCTCAGAAAGACATTGGGAACTGACATGAACACATGGAAATGTTTGGAATAGGGCAGGTAGTTGGCGAAGATGAATACAAGTAAAATATGGATCCACCAGTTGACCTGGTACAACAGTTCGCTGGTATGAGCCCCTGCATCGATCCGGGAAGCAAGGAGCTGACTCACAGGGTAAACTCCTTCAAGTCCATGACCTGCCTGCTGCGTCGCAAGTACATAATAAGTATTCATTCCCAGGAGCGATAACATCAGCACCAGGATGATGGTGAGCGCCACATTGGCATCCAGATGGGAAATATGTTTCATTTCGATTCCAGAGAACCGCTTTACATTCAGGAATATTCTGCGGGCCAGGAACACAATAATGGCCAGGGCAATGACCAGGGCAAAAATATCTCCGGAAGCCATAATGATATTATACACAGCTCCAAGGAAAGAGAGTACCCTCTCCTGGCCTGTCAAACCATCGATCACCATCTCTAAGCTTCCAATGAGGATCACTAAAAATCCCCAGAAAACCAGGGCGTGCAGCAATCCTAAAATGGGTCTGCGAAAGATCTTGGTCTGGCCAATAGCCACCTCAAGCATGACACCAATACGTCGTCCGATCTGCTTCACGGGAAATCCTCCCCTGGTGATCTTAAAGAACCCTACATACCTGCGTGTCGTATAGCCAAAAGCCAGTAAGGTGACCAGTAATGTAGCCAGGAAAATAAACTGTTTTTCCATAAGTTGAGGATTGATTTGCCTTACTGGGCCCTGGCAGCTTTGATTTCTGTGATTAGTTCAGGCAGTACCTTCAGGGCATCTCCTACGATGCCGTAATCGGCTGCTTCAAAAATGGGGGCGTCCTTATCTGTGTTGACGGCCACAATACATTTGGATGAACTCACTCCTGCAAGGTGCTGGATAGCTCCGGAAATTCCAAATGCAAAGTAGAGATTAGGTGCAATGATCTTACCAGTCTGCCCGGTATGCTCTTCGTGAGGACGCCATCCTTCATCGGAGACGGGCCTGGAGCACGCAGTGGCAGCTTCAAGCACCTCTGCCAGTTCTTCAATGGGACCCCAGTTATCAGATGACTTCATTCCTCTTCCGCCGGAGATGACCACCTCTGCATCGGAAAGCAACAACTTGCCTTCCTGTTTCTGTACATCCTTGATGGTGGTTTTTGCTCCAGCAACATCCACACCCGGATCAAAGGATTCCACAGATGCTGATCCACCTGTTTCGGCAATCTCAAAAGAATTCTGAGCCAGTGTCAGAACAGCCGGGTCGGAAAGGATCTTCACTTTTGCAAAAGCTTTACCGCTGAATACTTTCTTGAGGACCACCAGGGGATTGGCAGATTCCGGCAGTGCAGTAACACCAGCTGCCAGGCCTGCTTTTAATCTGACGGATAGCCTGGGAGCAATGGCTTTCCCCGTGTTGTTTTGAGCCATCACCAGAACCTTTGCCCCGGTTTTTCCCATGGCTGCGGCAATAATACTGGTATAAACCTGGTTATCCAGGCCTTCGGGTGCTCCATCCACATTCAGGACACTGGTTGCACCGTAGGCACCCAGTTTTGACAGTTCATCCTGTTGCACATTCCCAATTGACAGAGCGGTAACACTTCCGCCTATCATACCCGCTACAGCGGAGGCATAGGATACCAGTTCGTAGGAAAGTTTTTTGAATTTCCCATCCCAGTTCTCTGTATAAACTAATACTGACATATATTGAAAAGGTTAGTTACGTTAGTAAATTATAGGACTTTAGCCTCATTTTGCAGGAGATTCACCAGTTCCTTCACATTGTCAGCCTCAATCATTTTACACGGTGCTTTAGGCTCCGGCATTACATACTCCTGGTAAGCGGTGAGCTTTTCAGCCTCAACGACGGGTACCACCTGAAGCGGCTTTTTCCTGGCCATCATGATCCCGCGCATGGCCGCAATCCTGGGCTCTTTGGCAATTCCTTTCTGTACCACACCAACAAAGGGTGCAGGAACGGAAACCTCCTCCCTGCCACCGTCAATATCCCGGGTGATTAAAACCTCTCCATTATCTATTCGCAATCCTGAGATGGCTGAGACGGAAGGAATATCAAGCATTTCTGACACCATTCCCCCTACAGCAGATCCATTATAGTCACTGGATTCAATACCGCAGAGTATCACATCAAATTCACCATTTTTTATCACTGAAGCAAGCTGAGCTGCTACAAAATGGGCATCACCAGTCTCCGAATCAACCCTGATGGCATCGTCGGCGCCAATTGCCAGAGCTTTTCTGAGGGTGGGTTCTGCTCCTGCCGGGCCAACCGTTACAACGGTTACATTTGAGACCGCATTGGAGGTGTCCTCCTTCAATTCCATGGCCCTGGTCAGTGCCAGTTCATCCCACGGATTAATGATCCATTGTACTCCGCTATCATCAAAGGAAGTATTTTCACTCGAAAACTTCACCTTGGTGGTGGTGTCGGGGACATTGCTAATACA
>JAUVKN010000084.1 GCA_030596245.1 Bacteroidia bacterium
GAAAAACGGTTTATTAGTTTCTGACCTTTTGATAATGACGTCCCTCCTTTAAATACAACAGAATCTACATATTTGCTTTCGGACAGGCGTTTTAGTATGAGCGTTATCCAGTAGTCTTTTTCAATAAATACAGTGGGTATGTTTAATCCTTGGCTGGCTGCCTGAATTGCATCTTGAAAAGCTTTGGTATCTGTATGCAGGTTCATTTGATACCCCATTTTTCTTTGGTTGGCAATGTCTGTTCTGATATTGAAAAATTGAACCTTGTGGCAGGGTTAAGGGATCCAGTTATTGATTGTGTCTCGCTTTCATTATAAATGGATTCAATGATAGCCCCTGTTAGTGCCCTTGTTGATGCATTGTAGTTCATAACAAGTTTCTTTAGCTGGTTAAGTTCATTTACTGAGATTCCTTTAATCAGTTGTATAATTTGTTTACATGCTTTATCTTCTGTAGTATCGGGAATTTCTTTAATAAACTTTATGCTATCAAGGATTTGTAGCAAATGGATATTCTCTTTTGTAATACGGTTTGGTTGCATAATAAATCTTATTCTATACATTCCCCTTGTAAGAGCATTCTTCTCTTTTACGCTGCCAATCTGAATAGTGTTAGAAACCTGGGTTGTAAGTAACAATGAGTTGAAAATAGAATAACCAGTAAGATAACCTGTGATATTTCCATCTTTTTCTAACAAATCTTTTACTACCTGGTAAACGTCTGGTTTAAGTTCTCCAAATTCTGTTATTTTGGGCTTATAGTATCGTCCTTTAGATAATTTCCGCAATTTACCTGATTCAACCATCCGGTTTAATGCTTTTATTACAGCATCTGACTTATTCACCGATATATTAAAATCAGTATAGGTAAATATATATCCCTCCTGAAATCTGTTTATCTTATTCTTTATATAATCAGTTACTTTCACCGTTAATAGTTTGCTGCAAAAATAATAAAATTGTCTGGTTTCTACGGGTAAAAACAGGACAAATGATTTTATTACTATCTATCTTCTGCTATCAAATTTTCACCATTTATTAGTACGGCCGTTTCGAAAACTGGATTTTTTATCTCTTCAACTTTAAGAAAATCATCCTTATCAAGGTGTTGTCCATAATACCAGTTTTTATGGTAATCAGGAACAATCTCTATTTCCTTAATAATTATAATATCGTTATAACCATCTTCATACCCTGGTATAATTACTCTGAAATTTGAAGGATAGTCACTTAGTTTTTGAATGAGTTCATCGACTGTCATAATAAAACTGTTTTACAGTGAATAATAAAAGTGAATTCAAAATAAATGTAACAAAGATGAGGTTATGTGCCTCGATTCTTATAAAAAAGAGAGGCACATTTTCAGATATGACTTATTTCCCGATACAGAAATTCTTGAAGATGTTGCCCAGAATTTCGTCGGTGGTAACTTCGCCGGTAATTTCGCCCATGTAATGCAGGACCTCCCTGATGTCCTGTGCCAGCAGATCGGAGGGTAGGGTAGTGGAGAGGCCTTCAGATACCCTGAAAAGGCTTTCTGAAGCCGATTTGAGAGCATTGTAGTGCCTGATGTTGGAGATCACCACATCCTGGTGTTTGAGGCTCCCTATATTCACCATATCGAGCAGCAGATCGGTTAAGCCGTTAATATTCTCTCGCTTTTCTGCGGAGATAGAGATGATCCGTTCACCTTGCAGAAGAGGAATTCCATTCCGGATTTCCTGCAATTGGCTCTCTGAAATCTGATCGGATTTATTCAGTACCACCACCAGCTGTTTGGTCCCATCCGAAGTCTGCTTCCGAATGGCCTCCACAGAGCGTTGTATGATAGCAGGGTCATCACTGGCCTCGGTGAGCAATAACACTATGGAAGCCTGTTCAATTTTCTGGTAGGTGCGCCGGATCCCAAGATTTTCAATGGGCTCAGCTGTCTCCCTGATCCCGGCAGTATCGATAAAGCGGAAGTTGACTCCTTCAAGGTTCATGGTATCTTCTATGGAATCCCGCGTGGTTCCTTCAATGTCACTCACGAGGGCACGCTCCTCATTGAGAATTGCATTCAAGAGTGTGGATTTACCGACATTGGGTCGGCCGATAATGGCAACCGGCACTCCTTTTTTCAGCACATTCCCCAGCTGGAAGGAGTTGATAAGATCAAGGATCAAAGACTTAATTTTTTCTACAAGTTGCACCAACTGTTTCCGGTCAGCAAATTCCACATCTTCTTCACTGAAGTCCAGCTCCAGTTCAATCAGGGAGATAAAGTGAAGCAACTGTTCCCGCAATGCTTTTAATTTATTTGAAAAACCTCCTCTTAACTGCTGCAGGGCAACCCGGTGTGCTCCTTCAGATTCGGCGGCAATCAGGTCGGCAACGGCTTCTGCCTGTGAGAGGTCCATTTTTCCATTCAGAAATGCACGCTGGGTAAATTCGCCGGGACGGGCTGGTTGTGCTCCTGCACTAATCAACAGTTCCAGGATCTTTTGTTGAATATAGAGAGATCCGTGACACGAGATCTCAATGGAGTCTTCACCTGTATAAGAGTTAGGCGCTTTGAACAGGCTTACAAGAACTTCATCAATGATCTTATCATGTTCCTGAATGGTGCCAAAATGGATAGTATTGGGTGATTCGTTCTGAAGGACTTTCCCCGTTGTGGCCGGATGGAAGATGCCGTCTACGATCCTGAAGGTATCGGGACCACTGATCCTGATCACAGCGATGGCACCATTACCCTGGGTGGCTAAAGCACATATGGTCGATTCACTCCGCATAGTTTCATACCTAAGGTTCCTGGAGTGCAAAAATAGGGAATATCTGGTTATCTCTCCTTTCCTACATACCGCAGATCGATTGTGATCTGTTTGAAGGGCTTGTCCAACAGGAATGAGCACTCTTCAAATTTGGGAGCAGAAAGCTTGAAAGGTGGATTCATGGAAAATCCGTAACCTTCCTTAGGAATTCCCATGAACATATCCATCTCCATGTTGCTGTTTTCGTCATCCAGCACCGAGATTGCGTAGGTCCCATAAGCCAGGTTTTCCACCTTGGTGGTGAATACACCATTCACAACATTTGCTTTTTTCCAGTTTGAATCCATTTGTGGTTGCCGGGGCCAGCCCTCTGGTGAGCTACTGATCCCAATGGCAATTAATCCCTTACTATTTCGGACACCGGTGAATTTAATTTCAAGCGTGGATGTTGAGGTGGATTGTGAAATGGAGGACTGGAGCAAAGTCCAGAATATAAGGAATGTTATCAGGGACACTTTGTTCATTCTTTTTCAAGGTATGCCACCGTAAAATAGGACTTGTTGGTGGGGGTAACGGCCACCTGTTCCATGACCATTTCGGACCCTCGGTTGTTGCTGTGATTTATGGCCAGCATATGGGTGACCATATACTTGCCATCTTCTTTATCCAGCATCTTGAACTCCTTGTTGCTAATGGTTTTGAACAGTTCTCCGTCAAAATCAAAATAGTATGTCTGATGCACAAGATAGCTTTTTTTATCCACCAGGGAAACAGATCTTGAGTAGCCATATTCATCCTCAAGGTCCGTGGAAACGGGAACTGCTTCAATTTTAAGGCATGATGTCCCATTAAGGGTTTCTTCACCTTGCAGTTGATAATGAAAATCATCCAGACCTGGCGCGGTCATGTTGGCATTGGAGAACTCACTTCCCATAAAACTCTTACTTTTCTCCCTGCTCACAATTCTTCTTGTTTTACGCAGGGCAGGAAGGTAGATCCACATGTCATCGCTCTTATCACTATAGTCGAAAATAAGGATCCCGGTCCCTCTCACCTCAGGGGGTGAAAGGAACTTGATGATCCGTTTCTCGGTGCCATCTGTTTGGGACATGGAAGCCATGGTGTTTCTCCTGATTCTTTTGTTTCCTTTTGAATCGGTGATGGTAAGTGTAGAGACCGCTTCAAATGAGCTTACCTTCACCGCATCATGGCTTTTTTTAATAATTTCCCTGGCATTCTGGGCACTTGCACTGATACTCACAAAGGCAGCCAGGATCAATCCCATGGCAATCCTCCTAACAATCTTAAGTTTGTTACTTTTAACTTTCAACTTTTCACTTTCTAACTCTTTTGGTTCGAGGAATTTAAACCTGAATTGAATGAGAAGTGCCGGAAGTACCACAAGGGCCCCAATTAAGCAGCTTAAGATCGAAACCACGACTAAAATTCCGAAAAACCGAATTGGGGTAAAAGAGGAGATGATCAATACCACAAACCCTACGATTACAGAAAGTGCATTGAATATGATACCCCGCCCTGTGGTGGTGATGGTAGTAATCACTGCTTCCCTGGCCAACCTGTTCTGTTGCCGTTCCTCTCTGTATCGCCATAAAAAATGAATGGTGTAGTCAACACCCACACCGATCATCACCGAAGAGAGCAGTGCAGTAGCTACGTCCAACCGAATACCGGTTAGTCCCATCAGCCCGAATAGTATCAATACGGATATTGAGAGGGGAATGATCCCCAATAATCCTGCAATGGCTGATCTGAAAATAATTGAAAGGAGAATGAAGATAATCAACAATGCAATCCCAAGGGAGCAATATGTACCTGAAAGCACTTTGCTGGCCAGTTCTGAACGCACATAGCCATAGCCACCGATGGATGCTATGGCCTGATCCTCTGAAGCAAAGACTTCCAGTTTTTCAATGATCTCATATACGACTTCAACGGTTGGGTCATTGATGCGGATCATCAGGTGGGCATTTTCATAATTGAAATCCACCAGCTGCTCCAGTTCTTCCGGATTACCATTCATGGAGTAGAGCTCCATGTACTGAGCCACCGCTTCCCTGGAGGGGGGTATTTGATCATACAGGGGATCCCCCGGATCATTCAGGGCTTTGCTGATTTCCCTGACCACACCGGAAAAGGAGATGGTCAGATCGATGGCTTCCAGCTTTTCGAGATCCTCCCTGTAATCTTCCATTCTCTTTAGAACATCAGGATCCAGCATGTCACCTGAAAACAATACAGAGATATTTTCCGATCCACCAAACTTACCATTGATGATTTTAGCAGCCTGCTTGACTTCATGCCGCTCGGGAAAGAAGTTTTCCTCATTGGAATCGACACGGAGAAAGAAGATCCCTGTGGAGATGATCAGGGTGATGGCCAGGGCCACCTTGGGAATAATCTTGCTATTTCGGACCACAAAAAACGCAAACCGGCCCAGAGGGTTTCTATGGGTTTTTAATTTCCGGTTAACCAGTGAAGGGGAGGGTTCCGATCTTTTAAGCAATGATAGGAGTGCCGGCACTAACACCAAACTGAAAAATATGGCGAAGATGATTCCAATACTTGCCACAAGGGCCATTTGTCGAGCCGGGATCATGGTATGTGCCCAGAGGGCTGAGATTCCGGCAATGGTTGTTAGCCCTGTCAGCAAAATGGGTTTCCAGAGCGACCTGGTGATCTTCGCTGCAATCTCATCCATGGAGGATCCATTGCCGGAGGCATTCAATTCCTGGTACCTGGCAATCATATGAATGCCATAGTCATTGGCCACCGCAATGAGCAATATGGGAACAAGTAGAGAGATCACATAAAACTTCCAGCCCAGAATGGGAATCATTGCGAGGCCCAACATGGCAGACATAACCACCACTAGAAAAGGCAGCCATACCCCGCGCCATTCTCTGAAAACCAGGTAGAGGAAAACCAGCATCAGGATCAAGGCGATGGGGATCAGGATGAGTCCATCCCTTTTAATGTCTTTATCAATGGCTTGTCGAAGGTAGGGCAGACCCCCAAAATGGATCTTTTCCGATCCCTGATGCTCCTCAAGTATGGAATAGATCCTGTCAAATACCGCACCCTCATCAGCCTCCTTCTCAAGGTTGGCAATCACGGCGGTGGCTTTAAAATCATCCGATACCATGACTTTGTATACCATATCATTTCCCTTAATCTCATTCCTTAGTTCTTTCTTTTGCAGGTCATTTTCGGGAATGCGAAGGACGGTTGGATCAACATACATAACACCCCCTTCGCCATGGATTCTATTGGACCCAAATATGGAGGAAGTCCTTCTTACACCGTTGATTCGGCTGATTTCCTTATCCACTATCTTCACCCGTTTTAAAGTCGCCTCCTCCAACACATCGTTTGTTTCAAATATGATCATCACCAGGTCCTGATTTCCGAAGACTTCCTCGATCTTGTCCGTATTAACCATGGATGTCATGGTCTTTGGAAAATAATTTTTTAAGTCAGGATCAATCTCGATCTTGAAAAGCAGCGTGGAGAATCCCAGGGTGACCAATATGGAAATCACGATGATCCACCAGCGGTATTTTATAATCTTTTTGTCCATTGTATATTCAGTATATTAAAATGTTAATTTCAGTGAAAGATATCCTGCATTTAGTACCGGACCTACCAGGTCATACAGGGAGTTTTCCGGCCCATAAAGGCTGCTGAACCCCATTGATATTCTTATTCCATCATATGGTGCATATGAGACACCGGGTTGAAAGATCCATTCTTCAGTAGTTATGTTGTAAATAATTGGCATTGTTAGTTCCAGCTGTTCGTACAAAAAGCTCCTTTTCCAGACCAGGAAAACCGTATGGTAAAATTCCTCCAGCTGATAATTGTACAGCCGGTTGAATGCCCCAACCTGTTCTCTGATCATTCCATCTATAGCTACGCCGGTCAGTGGAATGCCAGTTTGCATTAGTTGAGCGAATTGCTCCTGTCCGGCTGACAGGGAAGGTTCTGCAACCGGAGATGCATAGTCAAGGATATATTTGCCGTAATACCCGGCCAGTAGTGTGCCATTGGAACCTGACCTTTCAATCTCAGCTGTGTATGAGAGCTCGGGGAAGGGCAAATATTCGTGTTCTTCATGTGGTTTGGTGGATTGTTGCCAGGCTCCCTCAGCCCTGATGATCCAAGGACCAACAGGAATTGAAAAATCCATACCAAGCATCCTGATTCTAAAAGCGTGTTCCTGGATATTCAAAGCAAGCGGCTCCATGGTCAGTGAATCAAATTCAAGGGAGTTGAAACCGATACCCGGCCAATGGTGATACCCGTCAAACCAGTAAAGTGAGGCATCGATTATCCGCGAATGGAGATCATAATTGATGCCATAACTACCCTCTTTCAACTCCACTCCGGGAAATAGAGGATCTAGGAACATGACATAATCGGGCATGGGAACCGGATCGATCAGTAAAACACTGGATTGATAGAGGGGTTTCCAGGTACCGGTAAGTTTCATGAATGGTCCCAGGTTGATCCTTCCCTGCATGGCCCATACACCCAGATACATATCATCTTCGTCGGGTGACCTGACTGTGGGATCCAGCGGTGTGATTTTTTCAGTAGGGTTGAATATGGTTCCTTTTCCCCAAGGTGATATCAACTTTCCCATCTTTAAGCCGACAGGTCCGGATGACAGATCCACATAGGCTTCCCGGATATTTATCTCAGAGATGGGTTGCTGAAATTCAGTCCCCTGTTTGAACCTGATGTCGGCTTTCCCCGTGGCCCAATTCCCTGCTTTTGCATTCATCAGAAGCGACACCTCTCCATAGGCCCCCTGCAGGTATTTGACTTCATCTTCAGGGGTATTGGCCATATAAGCAACAGAGCGAATGAATCCTCCCAGGGAGGGGGAGTTGCTAACTAAATTCTCTTGATTTCCGGAGAGGGAGGATTCAAACAGGCTCTGTGTGAAGGCTGAAGTCACCCCGGTAATGCATAGCACGAACAAACTAACAATCTTCAACACCTGCCACATTTTTCTCTTTTATTCGAAATTACTATCTGGCAGGTTGGAAATCGTCCGGATTGTGCGGTCCAGACCTATGGAAGGTTCTGAATAGGTTCAGACTTGGCGGTTTGTACCAAGAGTTTTCTGGTATTCACTTGGGGTCATCCCGGTCTTCTCCTTGAATATCGTATTAAAACTTGATTTGGCATTGAACCCCGAATCATAGGCGATGGCAAGGATGGTAAGGTGTTTGAACTTCGGATCTTCCAGGCATCTTTTCACCTCTTCAATCCGGTAGTCATTTACCAGGCTATAGAAGTTCTTCCCCATATGTTCGTTGATCACCTCTGAGAGTAAATGTCTCGGTATTTCTAACTGGTCCGAAAGATCGAAGATGGATAATTCACGGTTCAGAAATGGTTTGGATTTGACCATATGATCCTCAATCAGATTTATATATTGTGCCACATCCTTTTGTTTGAGTCCCGATCGCTGGTATTTTTTTGTCTCAGGAATAGTAGATGCAGGAATCTTTTCTTCAGAGTGCCGGACCATCTCTTCAAAAATACTGGGCTGATGAAATCCGAATACCCCGAACAGGAATGTCAAAATAGTCAGACCTATGAACGATACTTCAAAGGGATCGAATGGCATAAAATGCACCATGATATCGATCCCTCCGACAATGAACATGAGCACATATCCTGCGTAAAAGGTGATGGAGAGGCCCAGCAGCCATTGAAGTGTGATCTTTCCTGATGAATAACTCACAAGCTCTTTCATTCGTTTTTGATGTCTGTGGATCTCAACGAAAGTGGCCACAGAGTAAGCAGTAATAGAGACAAAGAAAGTAATCGCATAGACAATCCGAAACGATACAAACCTGTCAATTACCAGGAATCCGTCTGTACCAGTCATTACTCTTTCATCAATAAAGACAAGGGAGGCGATAAGAAATATGAAAAAGGGCGAGAAATGCCAGAGATACCGGGGATCGAATTGGGGTTTTTCGGTGGTCATCCATTTAGCATACAGTAAAAGCAGGGGGCCATAGGTATAGGGTAAGATTTTTATAGGGTAGAGCTCAATAAGTGTGTCATTGATAAGCACGATAATCATCTCCGCGCAGATAATCAACAGCCATGCAGCCAGAATCTGGTTGGCCAGCATGCGGGGCTTTTTGGCAGCGATCAGTATACCCGCAAAAAGGGTCTGGGAGATGCCGATATAGAGGATTGCTTCCATATTTAAATGTACGATTTTTTTATCTACATTTGATTTTCATTCAGCAACCCTAAATCACATTTTTAAATGAGCGTATTATTAAATAAAAACTCCAAAGTAGTTGTCCAGGGATTTACCGGAAGTGAAGGAACTTTTCATGCCCGGCAGATGCTCGAATACGGAACAGACCTTGTAGGTGGTGTTACTCCGGGTAAGGGAGGACAGGATCATCTGGGCAAACCTGTTTTTGACACTGTGCGTGAAGCAGTTGAAAAAACCGGAGCCGATACTTCGGTCATCTTTGTTCCTCCTGCTTTTGCTTCGGATGCCATCATGGAGGCTGCAGATGGAGGGATAAAACTGGTGGTATGCATCACCGAAGGAATTCCTACTTCGGATATGATCAAGGTTAAAGAGTTTTTAAAAAACCGGGAAACCCGCCTGATCGGCCCCAACTGTCCGGGAATCATTACACCGGGAGAAGCCAAGGTCGGCATCATGCCTGGTTTCATTCACCAGAGAGGAGTAATCGGGATCGTTTCCCGATCAGGAACCCTCACCTATGAAGCGGTTGACCAGATTACAAAAACGGGATTGGGCCAATCCACCTGCATAGGAATTGGTGGGGATCCAATCATTGGTACGACTTCCCTTGATGCCATCAAACTGTTAATGGCAGACGACCAGACCAAAGGAATTATTATGATCGGAGAGATCGGTGGAAGCATGGAAGCTGAAGCGGCCTATTGGATCAAGGAACATGGCACAAAGCCTGTGGTGGGATTTATTGCAGGACAAACTGCACCCAAAGGTCGCAGGATGGGTCATGCCGGTGCAATTATCGGTGGAAAGGCTGATACCGCTGAGGCAAAAATGAAAATCATGGATGAGTGCGGAATCACAGTGGCAGTTTCTCCTGCTGAGATCGGAGAGAAAATGGCCCGGTTGCTGGAAAATGCATAAACCCTATACATTCTAAATAAATTAACATGGATCTATTAAAAGGAAAAGTAGCAGTGGTGACGGGCGCTGCCAGAGGTATTGGTCGAATGATAGCCCTGCGTTTTGCCCAGGAAGGTGCAGATGTAGCATTTACTGATCTCTCCAGGGATGAAAATATGGAAACACTTGAAAAAGAGTTATCTGACCTTGGTGTAAAGTGTAAAGGATATGTGAGCGATGCCAGTAATTTTGAGCAGGCACATCAGGTGATTGACCAGGTGGTTGAAGATTTCGAAAAAGTGGATGTTCTTGTCAATAATGCAGGAATCACCCGTGATACTCTTTTAATGCGAATGGATGAAGAGATGTGGGACCTGGTGATCAAGGTGAACCTGAAATCGGTCTTTAACTTTACCAAGGCCGTTCAGAAATACATGTTAAAGGCCCGTGCCGGATCAATCATTAACATGAGCTCGGTGGTCGGTGTAAATGGAAACGCAGGACAGGCCAACTATTCTGCATCCAAGGCAGGGATACTGGGTTTTACCAAGTCAGTAGCCAAGGAACTGGGTTCCAGAAGTGTAAGGTGCAATGCCATAGCCCCGGGATTCATTCTCACGGATATGACCGGTAAGTTGCCTGAGAATGTGAAAGAGGAGTGGATCAAGACCATTCCGCTTAAGCGTGGCGGACTTCCGGAAGATGTTGCTAATGTATCTCTGTTCCTGGCTTCGGACCTATCCTCTTATATGACCGGTCAGACGCTTCAGGTTTGTGGTGGAATGAGCGTATAAGTTAGCAAGAGAAAAAGTTCGAAAGCAGGAAAGCAGTTTGTCACTTAGAAATTGGAAAGCAGTTTTTGTTCTATTCATTGTAATTGGACTGCATGGATGTGCGGGCATTTACAGTGTGGTAGAGTTTGAGGTGCTTGAACCGGCAACAGTTAATTTCCCCGGCCACGTGAGCCAGCTACTGATTATAAACCGGGCACCCATCTCCCTGAGTGTAATTGCCGAAAAGAGCAGGCAGGATATGGAGAGAGAACATCTGGTGATGCTTGATACGACCATCTCGAATAGCACTTTTCGTGGATTGCTGAAGGTGTTGCAACAATCTCCCATTGATAGGTTTCATACCCCTATGTGGCTAAGTGAAAGAAGGACAGATACAACTTCCCTGAATGATTTGGTACTTACAAAAAGGGAGGTTGCCACCATGTGTGAACACTATGGAGCAGATGCTGTGATCAGCCTTGAACTATACACCGTGGGTCTTGATGAACATCAAGAGCACTATAGTGACGCACCTGATCTGATCCGGACCCACTATTTTCAGGTTTTCAATAAGTTACAGTGGAATATTTACCTGCCTGAAAGTCCGAGATCATTTGATACATACATTACTGAAGACACACTTTATTTTTCGTATATTGAAGATGGGCAGTTGCAGCCTGTACCTAGTGGATTCGGTATGATCCGGGAACTATTTTATGAAAGCGGAATGAAATATGGCAGGTACCTTGTACCCATTTGGACACAGGCCTCCAGAATACTTTATACGGGAAAAGGGGATTCATTGAAACTGGCTTCTAAACATACTGCACAGGGAGAGTGGGAGCAGGCTTATGACATCTGGAAAGACCTGGCTGAATCGGGCGATAGTACGGTGGCTTCAAAAGCCTTCAATAATATGGCCATCTTTTATGAACTGGAAGACAACCTGGATTCTGCCAGTCTACTGTTGGACAGGGCTCTTGAGCTTGATACCCTTGAAGTTGTAAGGTTGTACAGGGAAGAGTTGGATACAAGAATTCTGAACCGCATTGAGGTGGTTCAGCAAGTTCGTTAGTGGGGAAAAGTAATAGTGGAAAAGAGGAACGATTTGAGGTGCAACCGAAGAACCCGAAAAAAGTTAAAAAGTGAAAGTTTGATAGAATAAAAGATTATGTATAATACAATATTTGTTGTAATAGTTGCAGTACTGGTATTTGGATATATACTTGAGCGTATTCTGGATACCTTGAACCTGAAGCATTCACTACCCGAATTGCCTGAAGAGTTGTCAGGCATCTTCGATGCCGGGGAGTATAAGAGGAGTCAGCATTATAAGCGGGATAACACCCGCTTCTCCTTTTTAACCAGCTCCATAAGCTTGCTGGTCATGCTCCTGGTCTTTTTCCTGGGTGGATTCGGATGGTTGGATAAATGGGTTGCTAATTTTACTACCACTTATATCGTGCACGTACTTCTCTTTTTTGGATTTCTTGCCCTGGTCAGTGATATCCTTACCACTCCATTTGCACTCTATGGCACTTTTGTGATTGAGGAGCGTTATGGATTTAACCGTACCAATCTAAAAACTTTTATCCTGGATAAGCTGAAAGGGTGGTTGCTTGGCGCAATCATCGGTGGTGGATTACTGGCCCTGATCACATGGATCTATATGCTTACCGGCCAGTGGTTCTGGCTGATTGCCCTTGGGGTATTGACCCTGTTTTCCCTTTTCATGCTCATGTTTTACTCCAACCTGATTGTTCCGCTATTTAACAAGCAGACTCCGCTGGAGGAGGGATCTCTACGTACAAAGATAGAGGAGTTTGCAGCAGGGGTTGGCTTTCAGCTCAATAACATTTTCGTAATGGATGGGTCAAAGCGATCCAGCAAGGCCAATGCATACTTTACGGGGCTGGGTCCCAAGAAGAGGATCGTATTGTTTGATACCCTTATCAATGACCTTGAGGAGGAGGAGATCGTAGCTGTATTGGCCCATGAAGTTGGACATTACAAGAAAAAGCATACTACCTCGGGTATGGTGCTCTCTACCTTGCAATCGGCCATCACCCTTTATCTGTTTTCCCTCTTTGTGGGAGAAGATAGTTTTTCGGTGGCACTGGGAGGAGAGGCGGCCTCATTTCATCTGGGATTAATTGCATTTGGCATCCTCTATTCACCCATCTCCATTCTTATTGGCCTGGGGACGAACTCACTTTCCAGGCACAATGAATACCAGGCCGATCGGTTTGCAAAGGAGAACTTTGCAGGGGAACCCCTGGTTACATCGCTGAAGAAACTCTCAAAAAACAACTTGAGCAACCTGACGCCCCATCCGGCCTACGTATTCTTTCACTATTCCCATCCTACGTTATTGCAGAGGATCAGGGCATTACGGAAATAAAAAAAGGCCCTTGAATCGTCAAAGGGCCTTTCAATATGGAGCGGGAAACGGGGATTGAACCCGCGACCCTCAGCTTGGGAAGCTGATGCTCTACCACTGAGCTACTCCCGCAATCAAAACAAAAATACAGAAAAAAATTTGTCGGACAATAGTGGTTTTCAAGAATGATTGAGGATAGATAATATAAAAAAATCAATTGGTCCATAAATGTGCCTGCACCATGCGCAATACCCCGTAGCTGTATTTACCCTCAAGGGCATTGTGAACTTCGCTTAAACCTACAGATGTCTCTTTCAATTTATCAGCTATCTCAGCTACAACATCTTCTGAAAGTAAATCTGAAATCCGCACATCACCGGCTTCAATGCCCCTGGCCATATGTCTCTCTACCGTTGAAACAGCCAACCCTCGCGATGTGGCAATCTCCTTAATGGACTTACCTTCCTTTAAGAGGACATAAGTGATTTTGTAGGTTTCCCCCTT
>JAUVKN010000086.1 GCA_030596245.1 Bacteroidia bacterium
TGCCGCATAGATACCGGTCCTCCTGGTTTCATAGGGAAAGCAGATGAAGTGAGAATCGGAAAAATTATACTCAATCTCGGGTAGCCCCGTGCCTAACCTGTATTGAAGCTGCAGATCCTCTGTACTGTTGGGAACCATTCCAGTGGCCAGCACCACCAATTCGGTCTCAATCCGGATCATCTCATCCAGCAATGAATCCTTCACAGCAACCTGTACCACATCACCCTTTTCTGAAACCGAATCGATCACTCCTTTGGTAAAAAATATGCTGTCATCGGCCTGGGCCATTTCATAAAACTCTTCCTGAAATCCGGGTGTACGGATATCCCTGTAGACAATGAAAACCTGTGAGTCAGGATTTTTTTCCCGTACATAAAGTGCTTGTTTGAGTGCAGCACTGCAGCAATATGAGGAGCAGTAAGAGAGATGGTTCTCATCCCTGGATCCTGCACATAATATAAAGAGTACCCGGTCCGGCACCTTCTCCTCCTGAACAAACTTTTCAAATTCCTCCATGGTTTGAACCCGGGAGGAACCGTATCCCAGGTGTCCGAGCTTCCCTGTATCATAGGGTTTCCATCCGGTGGCTACAACCACAGATCCAACAGTGAGCAAGGGTTGCTTCCCGTTTTGCAACTGTACTGAAAACTGCCCTGGCTCCCCAGAGATAGATCCGATGCTGGTATCCAGATAAACCTCCACATTTGATTGTGCAAGCACCTTTTCTACCAGTGCCGGGGTATCTGGTTCACGCAGTCCCTGAGCAAACCCTGCAGAGGGCACTAATTTATAAAGTCGTCCTGCATATCCGCCCAGGGTTTTACCCTTCTCAACCAGGTGTACCCGGTATCCCGCCTCTGCGCCTTCCAGCGCAGCTGTAAGTCCGGTTACACCTCCTCCAACCACAAGTACACCAGTGGAAATATTTTCAGGAATATATGGGGTGGGATCTGATATCGCATCCAGCTTAGCCAGTACCATCCTAACCTGGTCTTCCGCCATCATCTGGGTATCTTCATCACCGGGCTCCGTGACCCAGATAACCTGCTCCCGCAAGTTGATCCTGTCCATGTAGAGTCCTTCCAGGTTGAACTGCTCGGTTTTGACCCTTGGCGAGCATGCTGCAATTGCCAGCCTGTCAACTTCTGCCTCACGGGAGATCCTGTGCAACTCCACCAAGCCAGCTTCAGAACAGAGAGCTTCATGTTTTATACAAGTAATTCCCTCCAGGCTTTCCCCCGCTACCTGGATAAGCTTCTCCACATCGATGCACTCCCCTATTCCGCATCCGCTGCAAACTGCCAGAGCCATATGTTTTTTCGTCCCCTCCATTATGGTTGCATAGCCTTTAGAACTGCAGCAGTGGCATCCCTGACCGATGAAGCCACATCCATGGGCCGTTTGCATGTAGCTGCCGGGATAATGCCCGCAACCCTGCCAGGTTCATAAAATCCGTAATCATTTACCGGCATGTCAACTGCTAAATGATTGGGTACAAGACCTGTAGCCAAAACAACCATGTCATAGGGCTCCATGCGCCTGGTACCAGCCATAATATCCTCCACTTCGAGCACCAGGCCTTCCCCATTACTGCCAGGTTCAATACGGCCCACCTTCCCTTTTGTAAGGGTGATGGAGGATTTCTCCTGAGCCCTGTTCAATAATTTCTCATTTCTTCCTGTAAGCCTGAGATCGATGTAAAATATTTCGGTTTTCATTTCGGGATAACCTTCAGCCAGGGTGAGCGCATGCTTCAGGGAAGCCGAACAGCAAACTGCTGAACAATATGGAAGATGATGATGGTCCCGTGAGCCGGCGCACTGTATAAATGCAATGTTTCGGGGCACCTCTCTGTCTGATGGCCTGGTCAACCTCTTATGATCCCTCGTACAAGCCGCCAGCAGATGTTCAAACTCC
Source organism: Bacteroidia bacterium (assembly GCA_030596245.1). Classification (GTDB taxonomy): domain Bacteria; phylum Bacteroidota; class Bacteroidia; order Bacteroidales. Next base: position 1,918 of record JAUVKN010000086.1, read on the forward strand.
AGGTTGGTGACCACATCAGGCTCTTCCGAATAGCGGTAATTTTCGATTCTGGAGGCGTCATAGAGTCTCCATCCGGTGGCCACAATGATCTTCTTAACCTTAATTTCAATTTCAGCAGGTTTTGCGTCCAGCTGTATGGCATCATAGTCACAAACCTCCAGACATTTACCACAAGCCTCCTTTTTGCAAACCTTCTCATCAATGGTATATTTCAACGGGAAAGCCAGTCCCCCCGGAACATATGCAGCTTTCTCCCCGGGATAGCCGCCCACAACACCGGGCCTGGTTTCGGGACACACCTCTGAACACTTCCCACAGGATGTACACCTGTTATTAATGAGCCGTGCTTCCAGAGAGATCTTTACATTGAAATCACCGTCGCTCCCCGAAATATCCCTGACCTCTGCTCCGGTATAATAGCTAATGCGGGAATTGGAGCGGATTCTTCTGTAATTGATCTCCAGTCCGCATGCGGGAGGGCAAAGCTTTGGAAAGTAGTTGTTGAATCCTGACACATTTCCTCCCAGGTAGGGTTCCTTCTCAATGAGCACGACCTCCCGCCCGGCCTCTGCCAGCTCAACTGCTGCAGTTATGCCGCTAATACCACCACCAATAATTAAAGTCGGTAAAGTCAAAAGTCTGTTTACAGTATTTCGCGTTTTATCATGATCCACTCTCCGGAATCGGGAGCCCATCGGCAATTGGCGAAGGCTTCCCAATCTTCCTTCATGGAAGGGTGATCGGTTCGGAAATAGTAACCGGGCCACCGTGTCTCTTCCCTGAACAGAACAGTGCGCAGATGAGATTCAGCCTGCCACATCCGGTGTACATTCTCCCAGCATCGCATCAGTTCATTCAGGTCACCAGCTGCCAGTTTCTCTGCATCCTCTTTCATAAACTGAAGGTACTCCAGCCCTTTTGTTAGCAATGCTTCAGAAGTTTTGAACCCTACTGATGCACCACCTGCATATTCATCCATGATCTTCTGCAGGCGGAACATGAACATTTTTGGCTTGAGGTAGTGCGGATTCACATCCTCATCATTTGTGTAGCCATGGTGCTGTTCAAATATTTTCAGAGGTTGAAGCACCTGCTCTTTTAAAGTAGCAATCTGCTCATCACTGACATCTACCTGTTCGGGATGATCCATACAAAAGGCGATGGCCGCCTTACCGGCAATCCGCCCTTCCGTAAAGGAACCTGAAGAGAATTTGTGGGACGAAGCACCCGATGCATCACCAGCTGCGAAAAGTCCCTGTACGGTAGTCATATTATCGTAACCCCAAAAATGTTCCCCTGGAGCAAGGTCTTCCGGACCGCTGATCCAGGCCCCGGAAGCTCCGGAGTGAGAGCTGATAAAATAGGGTTCACAGGCAGAGATCTCCGAAGGTGTCTCCTCGGGCATGATGTTGTGGGATGCCCAATTAAGTGCCTGACTGATGGTCATATCCAGAAAATCCTCCCATGCTTCAGACTCCAGTTCCTTCATCTTTCTCTTTGCCTCCTTTTCATCGGGGATCTGGGCCACCAGTTCCTGGATAGCTTCATCGGTTCTCATAAAGATGGGACCATTACCTTCCTCAAGCTCAAGTAGCATCAGGTAGTTGCGCAGGTTTGTAGGTGTGGGCTTAGTACTTCCATAGGGAGCCCATTTGTCCAACTCCCCGGCACGTGTCTGCATATAATCTTCCCCTTTTGCATTGGTAGCTTTGGATTTGAAAAGCAGGAACCATGCTCCTACCGGCCCGTAGGAATCCTTGAAGCGCACTGGTACAAAACGAACTTCCTGACAGGTCATTTCGGCTCCCGATTTCAAAGTGAAATAGGTACTGGCACCGCTGTTAAAGGGTGGATACCATGATCTGCCCAGTCCCTCTCCCACCGAGCGTGGACGAAATATATGTACAGCACCACCCATGGAATCAAGAACGGCTTTTGCCTTAAAAACATAAAACTTATTCTCCCGAACGCTGAATCCAACAGCCCCAACGCAACGGTCTTCGAAAACCAGAGGTTCGGTGATGAAAATTCGTTCATGGTAAGATCCATGTTCGCCCAGCTCTCTTAAAGCATTTTTGGCTGCCTCGGAGACAATGTTCTTATACGATTCTCCATGGATCATGATCTGCCACCTTCCCTCGTTCACATAGTTCCCATCATCATCCTTCCAGATGGGTAATCCCCATTTTTCAAAAAGATGGACCGATGAATCCACATGTCGTGCAATATTTGCAACCAGGTCTTTCCTGGCAATCCCCATGAGATCGTTTTTTACATAACTGACGTAATCCTCAACTGTGTTTTTTCCATTCTTCAGACCCAGGTAAAGGTTGATGGCTGAAAGCCCCATGGCCACAGCTCCGCTTCGCTCCATGGCAGCCTTATCCACCAGGGTAACCCGCTGGTTATGTTTCTTCGCCCAGTGGGCAGCTTCGTACGCTGCCCCGCAGGCAGCCATGCCGCCTCCAAGGATCAGCAGATCGGTTTCCACTATAACCGTCTCAAAACTATCTGCATTCATTACAATTATATTTCTTTAGATAGACTACTTTTTGTATAATTCTGTTCCCAATGATTCGGGTTCAGTTCTCAATTGGGGCCCTTTCAAATCATCTGTTCCGGTGGAAAATCCGGCATCCGGTATAATGCTCCCTTCGGGTGTGGTCCGAATGGGGAATTTAAAACGCTTCACCATCTTATTTCGGAACCTGACAGCCCACATGATGGCATCGGTACTCCTGAGGGGTTGTACCACCCCACCCATTGGCATAAAATCGGCATAACCCCTGATCTCGATCGCCTGTGTGGGACAGATCTTCACACAACTGTAACACTCCCAGCACATATCCACAGCACGGTTATAGGCTTTGTTTTTTTCCTTATCCAGCACCATCAGATCGTTGGGACAGATGTACTGACATGCAGTGCGATCCTGGGCCTTGCAGCCATCGCATTTTTCAGTAATTACGAAACTCGGCATAGGTAACTTAGTTTGTGAACATCACAAACATAATTAAATAATTCCGGGAATAATCAATCATCTGAAAAATGCTTGAGCATTTCCCGGTAGGAGGAGAAAACCCTGGCACGGGAGACAAATCCAAGGTATTTACCATTTTGTAATACCGGAATGTTATAGCGCTGACTTTCGGTGAAGACCCTGGCCACCTCTTCCATCTGATCTGTGCTCTCAACGGTCCATGCGGGATTGATCATCAGGTCACTGATTTTGGTAGTGTCGTACATTTCCGTGTTGAACATGATGTGCCTGATATCATCCAGTTTGACGATCCCCTGCAGGTTCTGTTTTTCATCTACAACCGGGTAGATATTTCTGCTGGACTTGGTGACCACTTTGATCAGGTCCCTGAGGGTCTCATCGGCCCGGACCGTACTGAAATTGGTTTCGATCAGATCAGCTACTTTCATCATCAAAAGGATATTCCTGTCCTTGTGATGGGTCATCAATTCACCCCTTTTGGCCAGCTGCACAGTATATACAGAGTTCTTAACAAAATACCTGGTTGTACCATAAGAGATGGTAGAGACGAGCATCAGGGGAAAAAAGAGTTCATACCCACCGGTGATCTCTGCAACCAGGAAAATGGCTGTTAAAGGTGCATGTATCACCCCTGCTATCATACCTGCCATGCCCACCAGAGCCATGTTGCTTACCGACACATCAATACCCACCTGGTTCAGAACAAGACCGAATAACAAACCCATGTTGGCCCCCATAAACAGGGAGGGTGCAAAGATTCCCCCTATACCCCCTGCAGCGAAGGTGAGTGTGGTTGCAATCACCTTGAACCCAATCACCAGTAAGAGATAGATAATTACAAGGGCGAATGTATGGTTCCAGCCTTCAAAGAAAGTCCCGTCAAAGAGGTGCAGGTACTCTCCCCTCAATCCCTGGTTCACCACTTCATAGCCTTCACCATATAGCGATGGAAAGAAGAAAATGATCACTCCCAGTAAACCTCCGGCCACCAGGAGCCGCTTCCAGGGACTCGTAAATTTTTCAAAAAGGCCGGAAATATAGATATAAATTTTTGTGAAATAAGCAGATAACAATCCTACTACCACTCCAAGGATCAGGTAGTAATGGATATGGTTCATCTGGAAACTTTCAGATACCTGGAAGGGATAGAGCACATTCTGGCCCAGAAAAAAGTAGGAGGTCATGGCTCCGGTTGCCGAAGCAATCAGCAATGGAATGACCACATACATGGTGAGGTCGAGCATGATTACTTCCAGGGCAAACACAATCCCGGCAATAGGTGCTTTGAAAATGGCCGACATGGCCCCTGCACAGGCACAGGAGATCAACAGGGTAACCTCTTTGTAATTGAGCTTAAAAAGTTTCCCCATATTGGATCCAATGGCCCCTCCGGTAGCCACCGTAGGCCCCTCCAAACCCACTGATCCGCCAAACCCCACAGTCAATGCACTTGTTATGATACTGGAGAAGAGGTTATGGGAACGAATAATCCCGTTGTTTTTAGATATTGAAAACAGAACACCGGGAATACCGTGGCCCACCGGATGTTTATTGATGTACTTAATATAGACCACTGCCAGTGCAATCCCCACAACGGGTAATATGAAAATATAATAACTGATGTAATCGCCATGGAAACTATTTTCAAGTGCTTCTCGTATAAAGTGCACCAGGTTTTTAATGATCACAGCTGCCAGACCTACACCCAGGCCAACAAAAGCGGCTAACAAGTAAAGGAACCTTTGACGTGATAAGTGCTTGTTTATAAAAATATTAACCCTATAAAGAAATCGCTTTTCTGACATCGCATGACAAAATTAGCATTTTAGGCTGCAGTACAAAATGGATTGTTGATATTAGAATGTATTATCTTTGTTCTGAGGCTTGCCGGAAATAATGCATGGAGGATCGCGTTTAAGATTATATGGTTGGTACACAAAAATATGGAAGGATTATGTGGGTGGTGTTTTTATTCGCCATCCTTTTCATGCGTCCGATCAATACATTTGCCCAGGATCCACCTGACAAACCCGACCTGATTCGTGTGACAGTTGACCATTCGGATAACAGCGTGCTGATCCAGTGGGAAGCAAGCAGTGATGCGGATATTGAGTTTTACCATCTATACAAAATGAATGCAAACCAGGCATTTGAACTCGTGTTCTCATTATCAGCCAATACCTTAGAATATAAACATATGACCAGCGGTCTGAAAAACCTTTCCTATTCAGTTACCGCCGAAGATAGTACAGGAAATGAAAGCCTGTTCGAGCAGAATGTCCACAGGGCTGTATCTGTGTTGGTTGAATTCGACCCATGTACTCCGGCTAACATTATTACATGGAGCGCCTACGAAGGTTGGGAAGGAAACATCTCCGGGTATAAGATCTATGGTGGACCTTCAGGAGGTTCCATGCAACTACTGAGTTTTGTTCCTCCGGCCACCCTTACCTATTCGCATGAAGGAATCATGGTCGGTTCAACCTATAACTATTACATTGAAACAGCCCACACCAGCGGGCTTGCTTCCCTCTCAGCCATTGATAGTGTCTTATCGCTTTATCCCGAGCCCCCCCAATACCTTATGGTGGATTATGTCTCTGTAATCGACCAGACTACCATTGAGCTCCAGTTTTCAGCTGATGTAAGCGGGGAAATAAATGATTTCAGGGTGATGAAAAGGAGCAATACGGCCACTCCTTTCATTGAAGTAAGCACCATCATGGATGCCGGTCACTCCACCCAGATAATCCAGGACCAGTTCCCTACTTCATCTGCCAGTTATGAATACCTGGTGCAATCCGTATTCCAACCCCCCAACTGTAATGGCCCCATTGTCATTTCGGAATCAAATCCAGGAAATAATATATTACTTGGTTACGAACTTATGGACCAGGTGGTAACCCTAAGCTGGACTCCATATCATGAATACGATCATGGTCTCTCCGGATATATTGTCCAGCGAAGAAGTGGTACAGGGGAATTTTTTGATATCCAATCATTAGGACCGGCTACCACCATATGGACGGAAACCGTCCAGTCTGTGATCAATGGTTTCCAACCCGGCGCTCTGCAGTACAAGGTGATTGCTGTGGAGAATCAGGGTGGCACGGGGGATCCCGGCATAAGTATCTCAAACATTATCACCGTCACTGTTGAAACCAATATTCAGGTTCCAAGTGCATTTACTCCAGGGAGCAACGATATGAATTTTGAATTCAAACCCATCATTGACTTTGCTCCTAAGGATTATGTGATGATCATCATAGACCGGGGTGGACGAAAAATGTTTGAAACAACCAATATCGGAGAGGGCTGGGACGGAAGATTCCAGAGTGGGAGGTTTGTCAGTGAAGGGGTCTATGTGTACTATATCCAGTTTACCGATTACACTGGATTATATAAGTCCTTCACCGGAAATGTTACTGTTTTATTCCCCTGATCTTCAAAAAACATCCGTTGCTTCTACGCACTTTCTATTTAATCACTAATTTTGTAAGGAAGAGTAAAGTTCAGGGTGAACAGATATGGAAGAAAAAGTAATCACAGACGATCATAAAATCAACAGCCTGCTTGAACAGCTGATCAAAAACTGCTCTTATTGCAAATCAGCAAAGGACGAGAAATTGATTAGAAAAGCCTTTAAAATGGCCAACGAGGCCCATAAAGGCACACGCAGGAAGTCTGGTGATCCATTCATTATTCATCCTCTGGAAGTGGCAGTGATCGTTAGTGAAGAGATCGGACTCGGGGTAACCAGTACCGTTTGTGCCATCCTTCATGATGTGGTGGAGGACACAGACCTGACCATCGAGGATATTGAGAATGCTTTTGGAAAAAAGATCGCCTCTATTATTGATGGATTGACAAAAATTTCGGGAGTATTTGATAAGGAATCCAACTCCCTGCAAGCAGAAAATTTCCGCAAAATGCTCCTTACCCTTTCTGAAGATGTGAGGGTAATCTTTGTGAAACTGGCCGACAGGCTTCACAATATGCGGACATTGGACTCCATGCCTCGCAACAAGCAGATCAAAATTGCCGGGGAAACCATTTACCTTTACGCTCCACTCGCTCACAGATTGGGACTCTACACTGTAAAATCGGAACTGGAGGATCTTAGCCTTAAATACCGTTATCCCGAAGTATACAATGAGGTCGCTGAAAAAATTAAACTTACCGAGGAGAGGCGCCTTCACCTGATCAATCATTTCTCTTTACCTATTATTGATTCACTGGACCAGAATGGATTTAAATTCAATATTACTGGCAGACCCAAATCCATATATTCCATCTGGCAAAAGATGCACCAGAAAAATGTGACTTTTGAAGAGATCTACGATCTTTTTGCCATTCGAATCATTTTCGAACCAAAGCCTGACATTCCTGAGAAAACACAATGTTGGAACGTCTACTCCATTATCACCGATATATACGCTCCCAAACCTGAACGGATCCGTGACTGGGTCTCCACTCCCAAAGCCAATGGTTATGAGGCATTGCATACGACGGTAATGGGACCCAACGGGAAATGGATGGAGGTGCAGATCCGGTCCAGCCGCATGAATGAGATCGCTGAGCGCGGATTTGCAGCCCATTGGAAGTACAAGGATAAAACAGCTCCGGAATCGGAATTGGACAAATGGATCAAACGGATCAGGGAAACACTTGAAACACCCTCCAGCGATGCCATGGAGTTCCTGGACGATTTCAAGCTGAATCTCTTCTCATCCGAGATCATGGTCTTCACTCCCAAAGGTCACATCATAACGCTCCCAAAAAATGCCACTGCCCTTGATTTCGCATATGATATCCATACTGAGATCGGTAACAAGTCCATCGGAGCGAAAGTGAATCACCGGTTGGTTCCCCTGAGTCACGCACTAACAAGTGGAGACCAGGTGGAGATACTCACCTCTGAGGTTCAAAAACCTACCCTGGAGTGGTCCCAGTTCGCAACTACTGTAAAGGCCAAGACAGCTATCAAAAATAGTCTGAAATCAGAAACCAAGAACCGTACCGAGGTGGGCAAGCAAATTTTAATCGAGAAGCTTAAGGAACTGAACCTGACCCCAAGCTCCAGGATCCTGAAAAAACTGGTTCCGGCTTACAATTCTACCCACAAGGATGAGCTCTACTCTAAAATTGGAAGCGAACTCATCAGCCTGGATAACCTGAAGGAGATCCTTAGTAAGAACACAAAGAACAAGTGGGTAAGGGTATGGGACCTCTCGCTGGGAAGATCTCAGAAGAAATCGGGCCAAAAAGAGGAGTATGACTCCAGAGGCACACTAATCCTCAGGGAGACCATGGAGGATGAAGAGAGTAACTATTACCTGGCAAAATGCTGTGGCCCTATCCCCGGGGATGAGGTGGTAGCCGTTCGACAGGAGGATGGCACTTTACTTGTACACCGCACCGATTGCAATACGGCTGTGAAGATTATGTCGAGCCAGGGAGACAAGTTGGTTGCTGCCAAATGGACACAGCACAAAGTGCTCTCTTACCTGGCCAAGATCCAGTTAAACGGATGGGACCGATTCGGGGTGTATAACACCATCACCAATGCCATTACCAAAGAGTTAAACATCAGCATGAGGACCATCAATCTGCATGGCCATGATGGAATATTTAACGGTACCATCGACCTGTATGTGCACAATACCAAAGACCTTAACAACCTTATCCTGAACCTGATGAAACTCAAAGGTGTGGAATCGGTCCACAGGGTCGAAGTGAAGGAGTAAATTTCCCTCTTTATCTGTTCTAAATAAAAATTATTGCTATCTTAGCAACGCAATTTTTACTTAGACTAATTATGGTGGTAGAGGAGACCAAAGACACTGTAAAACAAATCTTCACAGAATATCTGGAAAAGAAGGGACACCGAAAAACCCCTGAACGATATGCCATTCTGGATGAGATATATTCAAGAGATGGCCACTTCGATATAGAATCCCTCTATATCTTCATGAAGAATAAAAATTACAGGGTAAGCCGTGCTACCTTATACAATACAATTGAATTGCTATTGGACTGCAGTCTGGTGATAAAACATCAATTTGGGAAGAACATTGCACAGTTTGAAAAAGCTTACCAATGCATGCAACACGATCACTTAATCGACATGGATACTGGAAATGTTATCGAATTCTGTGACCCGAGAATTGAAGAGATCATCAAGACAGCATGCGAACTTAACAACTTCTCTCCGAATCATCACTCCCTCTATATCTACGGACGGAGCAGGAATGACAGCGATGGTGATAAATAGTTAAAATATTTGATAACGGAACCCTCCCCATGGAGGGTTTTTTTCTTATTTTTAACAGGATTTAGATGCCGGTAATCCGGCTTATTTTATGCCATAAAATCTCACAATTCAGAATCACGTAAAAATATTATTCAGATGAAAGTTGATGTTCTGTTAGGCCTCCAATGGGGAGATGAAGGTAAAGGTAAGGTGGTAGATGTACTAACCCCACAGTACGATATTATCACCCGTTTCCAGGGAGGTCCCAATGCTGGACACACCCTGGAGTTCAATAATCACAAGCATATTCTCCACAATATCCCATCGGGTATTTTCCGGGAAGATAAATTGAATATAATCACCAATGGTGTGGTACTGGATCCCATGGTTTTCACACGTGAAATTGAGTCTCTTGAAGCCCTGGGCATCGATCTCACAAAGAATCTTTGGATTTCCACAAAAGCACACCTGATCCTTCCCACACATCGAATCCTTGATGCTGCATCTGAAGCTGCCAAAGGAAAATCTAAGATCGGGTCCACATTAAAAGGAATCACTCCAACCTATATGGATAAAACCGGACGAAACGGATTGCGTGTAGGAGACATTGACCTGGATTTCAAAGCAAAATACGAGGCACTCAAAGCCAAACACCAGCAGTTGCTCAAGCAGTATGATTATGAGTACGATCTGGATGAAGAAGAGAAGTTCTTCGAAGGAATCGAAATGATCAGGAAATTCAAACGGGTCGACACAGCATATGAAGTGAATCGGTTTTTGGAAGAGGGGAAATCCATTCTCGCTGAAGGTGCACAAGGAACCCTGCTGGACATTGATTTTGGCTCCTACCCTTTTGTTACCTCTTCAAACACCATTTGTGCAGGTGCCTGCACCGGGATGGGAGTAGCCCCCACCACCATAGGTGAAGTATATGGCATATTTAAGGCCTATTGCACCCGGGTGGGCAGCGGACCCTTCCCTTCCGAACTCCTGGATGAGGAAGGTGAACGACTCAGAGATATCGGAAAAGAGTTTGGTTCAACCACCGGCAGACCACGCAGGTGTGGCTGGCTGGATCTTGTTGCACTGAAATACAGTCTCATGCTCAATGGCGTCACCCAGCTAATTATGACCAAGACAGATGTATTGGATACTTTTGATACCATAAAGATAGCCACTGCATATTCCATAGACGGTGAACTCACCGATCGGCTTCCCTATGATCTTGATGCTGATGTGAAACCTGTATTTACCGAGATGGCAGGCTGGAAAACCGATCTAACCGGAGTACGTTCAAAAGAGCAGTTCCCCAAAGAGTTAAATGAATACATCCGATTCCTTGAAAAAGAGGTGCAGGTACCCATTAAATATGTATCGGTGGGTCCTGATAGAGAGCAGATTATTGAAATGTGATATTGATCTCATGGAAAAGAAAGATATACGCTGGAAGCAGAGATTTCAAAACTTTGAACAAGCGTATTACAGGTTGAAAGAAGCCATGGAAATGGAGGAGCTGAACGAACTTGAAAGAAACGGTCTCATTCAGCGCTTTGAATTCACACTCGACCTATCCTGGAAAGTTATGAAGGATTTCCTGGAAGAAAAAGGCTTTTCATTTAAATCTTCACCAAAAGATACCCTTCGTCTGGCCCAGGAAAATGGGTTTATCAATTATGCTCAGGAGTTAATAGATGGGCTGGATATCAGAAATGAGTTATCACATGATTACAGTGGTGAAAAGTTTATTCGATCTGAAGGTCAATTAAGGAAAGGCGTTTTCCCAGCTCTGACAAGTCTTTTCAATTTCTTTGTGTTTGAGGGTGGTGGTGATCAAACCTGACTACTCAATGAAAAAGGGATCCACTAATAAATATGGGTTATCCGAAAGGGATATAAGCACCATTCAAGGGATTCTTGTCAAGTACCCTGAAGTAAATAATGTGCTCATCTTTGGAAGTCGTGCAACAGACAGTTCTAAACAGGGTAGTGATATTGATCTGGCTATACTTAATGACGGTATAGATGATAAGACAATTTCCCGAATCCGAGGTGAATTTGAGGAAAGCAGTCTGCCGTACCGGGTGGATATTGTACTCTATGCTGGCCTGATTCATCAAAATCTCAAGGACCACATTGACCGCGTTGGTATTTCATTTTACAAATCCGGAGAAGTGGTATAGGATATCGTTTGTCCCTATTCTATAATTTCCTATCTTAACTTTCTTATTGAGAATGGATTATTACAAATCTATTAATGACTATAAACATATTAATATTTCATTATGAAATCCTTAATACAGTTTTTTGAAGAGAACGTTGAAAAATTTTCAAGCAATCCCTATATGTGGGA